>JAQUVR010000094.1 GCA_028693335.1 Candidatus Iainarchaeum sp.
GCTTTTTTCCATGACCGTTATCTTCAATAGTTTGCCTAGACTGGTTAGAGAAGGTTAAAAATAGCCTGTTAGATTTAAATTAAGTGAATATGGAAAAATGATTCGTTCTGGATTACAGAATTTCGTAATAGTACTTGCATTGTTTTTACTCTACCCGTATATTTACCATTACAACTACTATATACAGAATATCGGTTCCGCACAAACTCCCACCGACTACCCACCGGGAGGAGGTGCTCATCTTGTATTTCATGCGACAAACAACAAATAAATGTTTGAAAAAGGAGATAAATTTATGTCAAAAACAAACCCACCCAAAGCAAAGAAAGTCGAATTCGTAAGGGAAATTCACGGGCAGAAGCTGATCGATAACTATAACTGGTTACAGGATGTAAGCAGATCAAATCCTGAAGTGTTACAGTTGATAGAAGAGGAAAACAAATACACAGAAGAAATACTTAGAGAATCACTTGCTCTCAAGACCGAAATATTCCGGGAATTGACGGAAAAGTACAAAACTGAAAGAATTAACTGCTCAGTTGAAGAATCTACCGAAAAAATAGCATCAGACAAAATCAAATATGAGCAGGTTGGGAACTGGCTCTATTGGGAAAAGAAAGAAAATGTTGAAGATCAGTATGAAATTCGTTACAGAAAAAAAGTAGGCACCGATGACCCTGAAGTTGTTCTAGACCTGAATAAGTTCAGTAAGGATTATCAATATTTCAATTTTATGATGATTAGTTATAGTCCTGATAGGAACTTTATTGCTTTTGTGGCTGATCTGCAGGGATTGGAAAATTACATTACATTTATTTATGATGTGAATACGAAATCTTTAGTAGAGAAATTAAGCTATTGTGTTCAAATTCTTTGGTTCTCTGATTCAAAGACTCTATTGTATGAATCTTCAGACGCAGACGGAACATTTCGATTCCGTACAATAGTCAGAAAGCATGTTATTGGGACAGAGCAACAGGATGATGAGATAATATATTATGATATTGATAATCAGAACGGATTTTATGTTGCAATATCAAAATCTCAGGACCAAAAGTTCATTCTAATTGAGATAGGCAGCAATACAAGCACGGAATACAGGATTATGCCGTATAATGGAAAACAATCTGAAGTAAAGGTGTTTTCTCCACTCGTGAAAAATGAACAATATATTCCGTACCATTCAAACGGTTATTTTTACATTATATGTAATTGTGACGGTGCTTTTAACTATAAATTGATGAAAACAAGTATTGATAAGACAGAAAAACAATATTGGCAGGAAGTGATACCGCATCATAATGATGTAAGTTTCACTTCAAGCGACATAGGAGAATTACAATATTCTGTCATGCATTTTAAAGATTATATAGTTTGTAAAATCAATAAGAATGGTAAGCAAAAAATATTATACGTAAATACTACAAATGATGAAGTAAAGGAAGTCGATCTGAAAATCGGGCTGCCTTTCTCTGAGATAACTTTATTCGATAACATTTTTGATTCTGATATCCTGAAATTTTCGGTGGAATCATATGGTAGCCCTAGAAAAATATATGAATTCAATCTGAGAACCATTGAATTGAAAATGATTTCATATAATAAAGTGTCGAATTTTGATGAAAATGATTATATCAGTGAACTGATCTGGGCACCTGGTGAAAAAGGGCTTAAAATACCTATTTCAATCATCTACCGGAAAGATCTTTTTAAAAAGGATGGTTCCAATCCCTGTATCCTTGAAGCTTATGGAGCTTATGGAAGTACGGATTATGAGTATTTTGAAAAAAGACGAATTTGTATGGCTGACAGGGGCTTTGTTTTCGGAGAAGCACATGTGCGTGGCAGCGGATATCTCGGTAAGAAATGGCATCTTGACGGCATCGGCATAAATCGTATAAACCGCTTCAAGGATTATATTTCCTGCTCTGAATATTTGATTACACAAAAATATACTACGAGTGATAAGCTGATCGCTTACGGTCGGAGTGCTGGCGGTCAAATCATGGGAGCGATCCTAAATATGCGTCCAGATCTTTATAAATGTGTACTTGTGCCGGTACCCGGTATGGATGTCTTGAATGAATTCTACGATAAAATTTCGAGTTTCATTAATGTTGAAATATCTGAAGAAGGCGGAATTGAAAACAGAGAGAATTTTAACGCAATGTTCGAAAGAGACATGTATTACCAAATCAAACCGACAAATTTCCCGCATATCTTCACAACAGCCGGATTATACGACAACAGGGCATTCTTTTGGAGACCTTTAAAATGGTTTTGCAAGCTGCGCGAATTCAATACAGGCAACAATATTCAGATAATAAAAATTGAAGATACCGGTCATTGGAGTACTACGGATAAGTATAGCGATGAAAATTATTTTGCAGAGCTGTATGCTTTTGCAATCTGGTGTTTGGAAAAGTAATATAAATCTAATGAGTTTTATTTCTTAAACTGATTGGAGTATCTAACAGGCTATTTTTAGTTTGTGTGAGTGACTATGAGGATTGAAAACATGAGGCAAACTACAAAAGATAACATTGGAAAAATGACTAATCCCTCGTTATATTACCCTTGTTCGCTTTTTTCCATGACCGTTAGCGGCAATCTAAATCTATGACTATTTTAAATATTATTTGGTTAAAGTGAGATAATTTTGTAATTACAGGCTGAGTAAGTTAGAGTTCTAATTATTGTTGAAAAAAT
>JAQUVR010000007.1 GCA_028693335.1 Candidatus Iainarchaeum sp.
ATTCTAATGAACCTTTAAGACTTTCTGCTTCTCAAAGCAGCACTATATATCAAAATTTTTTTAAAGGCACAATGTTTGATTTCAAATTTTATGATCGTGTTTTAACTGATCAAGAAATTTATGATTATTATTCTATACTCATTAATCCATTAGATTAATATTATAAACATTTATTTCTTTAATATGCCGTATTATGTTTAATAAAAGATCTGCAATGATAATGGGAGATAGAACAACAGGAGTCTGTCATAAGGTGTGGTTAAGATAAGCTCAACACAAACTATTTTTGATTAAATATTTATTTTTAAACTTAACTACTTATTTTGAAGTCAACACCTATTTTTAAACTTAACTAATCCAAGTATATATATTAACTATACAAAGTTAATTGTTAATCTTATGATTAACATCACTAAAAAACACAAAAACCCCCTTTTTTCGCCCTTTTTTAAAAAAGGGCATCTTTTGATAATAAAAGGAATGATTATGAACAAAAAAAAACCTTTAATCATTGTTTTTTTAATAACAATTATGTTATCTATATTTGTAAATAATATTTTTGCAAGCGAGATCAACTATAACTTTACAGAAACGGTTGTTCTTTATGATAAAGCTGTTTCATATGATCTGACCCTTTATAATGCATCAAATGAATCTCAATTGTACACAATTAACACCTATACCACACCATTTGAAGTAACATTAATTCCAGAAACAATAAGACTAGCTCCAAGAGAAAGAGGAAAAATTACTTTTTTGTTTGAACCTCTTCTGGATCAATTAGAGTCTGTTTATAGCTCTAATTTTAGAATTACTTCTAATAATGAAATAAAAACAGTATATTTTAATATTAATCAAAAATCAAATAAATTTTGTCCATTGGATTTAAGGATAAATAATGTTATTAATGATGATAATTTGTCATTTATTTTAAGAATAGAAAATACAACTACTAAAAATTATAATTTAGAATTAATAGATCTAGAAAATATAAAAGATTTTAATAAATCATCAATAACATCTAATAGAGAAGAAACAATTGAGCGAGAGTTTGTTTTTTCTGATTTTAATAGATCTTTACAAAAGACTGTTTTAATATATAAATGTAATAATATACAAAACACAAAAGAAATAGTAATACCAAAAAAAGAAATAGAAGACACCATTGATGAAAATACAACCGATTTAACAGGGTTTATTGGTTTTGCAGATTTAAGTTTCTTAAATGTCTTTTTCCAATCAGTGGCTACCATTAATTTTGGTTTTTTAACTGTTTTTTATAATTCTTTAATTTCTATTGATTTTATGGTGATTTTGAATTCAATAATTACTCATATAATTTTAATTGTTATTTTAATATTTTTAATTTTGTCTTTTACAACCAGATATATAAAATATCTATATAATTTAAAAAAATAAAAAAATGTGATATATTATGAAAAAAATGAATCTTGTAATTGGAATAATAATTTTATTTTCTTTTATAAATATTGGATTAGTTTCTGCTAGTGCAATAAATAATGTAGATCTAATCTTTGATAAGGAGTATTATTCTGTAATGGAAGATACTAGTCTAAGAGTTGGATTTACAATACACAATAGAAATAATTTTGATATAAAATTATTTGCATATACTGAGTGTGATAATGATGATATTGTTTGTGATTATAGTAAAACAGTTAATATATCTAAAAATTCATCAATTACCAGTTCTTTTTATGTCACCGGAATAGATGATTATAGTTCAACAGTAAGAATCTATTTAAGAGGAATGGATAATCAAACTAATGGTCAAGAAATAGATTTTTCTACATATATTGATGTTGTAAGAGATTCTGACGATTCAGATTTTGAGATTGATTTTAGAAATTATTCTCTTTGTATAGGTAAATCTAATGAACTAACATTAGAAATAGATAATTATAATCAAAACGATTTTTATGATCTAAGACTTGAAAGTAATTATTTAATTTTTGATCAAGTTACTAGTAATCCAGTGTATTTAGGTAATGATGTAAAGCAAGTAAAATATTTAGTAACTGTCCCAAAAGAGGTTTTACCCGGAACAAGTTATGATGTTATTTTAAGAATAACAAATGATAGAGTATCAGTAGTTAATGAGTTATCAGTAACAGTAACAGATTGTCCGGACCCAATTGATTTTAGTGTAAGTGGTCCAAGCGTTGTTTCTTATTATGTAAATAAAAACGATTCTCAAAAAGCAACATACACAATATACAATAATTCAACACATAAGAAAAAAATATTTGTTGCAGAATCTCAAGAAGATAATGATATTATTGTAAAGATAAGTGATAGAGAGATAGAGATCTTACCAAGATCAAGTAAAACAGTAGAAATCACATTTAATGTTCCTAAAGAAATAAATTCTGGAACAAAGGAAATAGATTTATCTTTTTTTGATGGATTAAATGCTGTTTATAAAAAAGTAAGATTACAAATAAATCCAGAATACAAAATCAACACCAGAATTTTACAAGGAAATAATGTTACTTTACCAATAGGAAGATCTGTAGATTTAATGTTGGTTATTGAAAATAATGGAGATCTTTATGAGACCTTTGATATTTTAACAAATGTTTCTGGAGATATTACTCTAAGAACAAGAGAAACTAATGTAACTGTTCTACCAAAAAGTAACTATACTTTACCAATAACAGTTTCAGCTGGAAATAATATCAAAGAAGGCGATATAGCTAGAATGGATATTAGAGTTGTTGGAAGAAATAGTGATTATTTACAAAATTTTTTAGTAAATTTTAATGTTGTAAGAAGCAGAGGTTCTTTACCAATTGAGTTTTTATCATTCCCTAAAGAAGTTTCAATTGATGCAAACACAACAGTTAAATTCCAAATTGAAATTAAAAATTTCAGTGCTGAAGATATTATAATTGATAGAATAGAAATTACTGGTCTTGCTCAAAATATTAATTACAATACACCACAAAATATTTCTTTAGCATCTCAAGAAAGAAAAACTATTGAAGGTTCTTTATATATCGGAGATATTCAATTACAGCCTGGTGATGAAATTTTAGCAAGAATTGCTTTTATTGGCAGAGATGATGTTGTAATAGATAAGCAATTACTTTTAAAAATACCAGAATTAGAAAAAGACGAAAAAATTCCAGAAAGATCAAAATCTACTGGTTTCTTGACTTTGAGTAGTTCTGTTCTTTTAGGAGTTATTTTAATATGTATATCAATAATTCTAATGTTTGCTATGGGTGTTTTTAAGAAAAAAGATAGATTTTAAATTTTTAGATTATTGAAAACATTTTTATCTTTTTCAACATCTTTTATTTTCTTTTCTACAAGTTTCATTGTTTTATTCATTTTTTCAATATTTTTATCAATGATTGCAATAAACTGTTCTTTAAATTGATCTATTTCATTAATTTTATCTTGAGCAACTTGTATTTTTTTAATTTCTGATTCCAGTTTTTCAGATACTTGATCTATCGTCCTAATTTTTCCTTTAATTTCTTGTGTTATTGCCGACTCATAAATATTTAATGCACCAGATATTTTTTCATCAATACTTTCTAATAGTAACTTTTGGAAATCAGATAATTCATTAATTTTTTTAGTTATAATCTCTGGATCTGTTTTTGAAACTATTGTGTTTTTGACATTATTTAATTCCAAAAATTGTTTTTCAATTTCATTTTTATAAGCGTCTTTTGCTTTTGTTAAAAATTCGCGTTTAACAAGTTCAAATCTATCTTCATATCTTGCAGCTAATTTTTGTTTAAATGATTCTAATTCTGATAATTTTTCATAAAGTTCTTTTGGATTTATTTGACTAGATACTTTTTCTTTGAAATCATTAAGTTTCTTTACTTCTTCTGTTATTGCATTTTGTGTGTTTTTTACAAGTCCTTGTGTTATTCTTGATTGCAATGCTAAGATATCATTTATTTCTTTAAGTTTTGCATTAATTTTTGTGGTTGTTGTTATTGTTAGTTTATTTAAGTTGTCTTGAACGACTTTGTTGTTTTGTTGTAATTGTGATCCAAGTTCATTAACATTACCAATAACTGTTTCTAATTCATTTTTTCCACTGTTTATTTCTTCAATTTTTTTATTTAATTTTGCTTGTTCTATTTTTAACATCGCAAGTTGTTTTGTGATTTGTATATTTGCTGCTTGTTCTTGTTGACTGATCATGTCTGTAATTTTACTTAATAATAATTGTTTATTTGTCTCTTGAATTTTTTTATATTTTTCAAGCTCTTGATCAATTCTTGTTTTTAGATATTCTTCCATTCTTGTTTGTTTCTGTTCAATTTCTGAAAGTTTTGTGTTAATTGTTGTGGCAAGGCCAGTTTCCCAAACATTTTGATTTGCTTTTATGGTTTGTGGTTTAAATATTTCTGGTTCTTTTAATGGTTCTATTGTTGTTTTTTTTGCTTTTTCTAGACTGTTTAATTTTTCATTAAAATCAGAATATATCTTTTCAGATATATTTTCTTCAATATTTGTATCTTCTTTTGTTGTATTTAATTTATCAAGATCTAAATCTTTTGTAATATCTGGAAGAGAAGAGTCAGCTTCTGTTATTTCTGTTTTATCAGTATCTGGCAATTCTTGAACACTATTTTTCAATTCAGATATTTCATCAGAATCAGAATTAAAGAAATCATCAGGAATTTCATTTGTTCTAAATGCTGATGCTACTGTTTCTTTTTTTACTGTGTTTTGTGGTTTTGCAAAAGATATTTCCTCATCTTTTTTCTCATCATTAGTGTGAGATGATTTTATTAACTCATCACAATCTGTATCGGACAGACCCATCTTTACTAAATTATCTTTTATTTCTTTATCAGACATTCCTAAACTTTTAAGTTTTTTAATATTTTCAATAATTCTGGGGTCAGGAATCATAAAAACTTACACTTTTTTTAGTTTTTTTAAAATTTCATTATGAACTTCTGGTATTGTTTGTTTTCCATTAATATCTATTAACAAACCCATATTTTCATAATATTTTAAAACTGGTTTAGTATCTTTGAAATAGATATTAAATCTTTTTTCTATAATTTCTTTTGTGTCATCAGATCTTTTTCTAAGTAACATTCTTTTAACACATTCGTTTTTTGGAACATTAATAAATATTATTCCTTTTAGTTTGTAATTTTTTGTATGTAAAAAATAATTAAAAATTACCGCTTGATTAGTTACTCTTGGAAAACCATCTAAAATTATTTTCTTAGATCTTTCTTTTTGTATTTTTTTAAATAATAAATCACAAGCAATATTGTCTGGTGCTAAATTTCCTTTGCTTATTAATTGATGAATGTGTTTTCCGATCTTTGTGTTTTTTTTAATTTCTTCTTTTAAGACATCACTCATAATTATACTTTTATATTTTAATTTTTTAGAAAGTAATTCATTTTGTGTGCTTTTGCCACTACCGGCTGGTCCAAGTATAATTAGTATTTCTTTTGTCATGTTATTATTTTTTTATGTTTTTTTGCTATTATATTTTAAAGGTTATATAATATATATCTATATATTAGTAATTATACTAATATTTAAAAAGATTGTTTTTTATATTTAACTATCAAAAAATTAGGCAAGTAGCATAGCCAGGATAATGCACAAGCCTCCTAAGCTTGGGACCGTGGGTTCGAATCCCACCTTGCCTGCTACTTTTTTTATTAGTCACTGATTATTTTTTTATCTCAATTGTTTGTGTTGGAAATGCAAAATCAATTTTTTCTTTTTCAAATTCTTTTTTTATGGTTAAATTAATGTTATTTTTTGTATTTACATATTCATTGTAATCTAAAGAAATAATCCAGTAGATAATTCTTATATTTAAAGAATAATCTCCAAATGATTCAAATCCAACTACAATTGTATCCTGTTCAACATTTTTATTTTTATTAAGAATTTTTTTTACAATTTCTTGTGCTTTTTCTATTTTTGTAACACTTGTGTTATAAGTTAATCCTACGGTATAATTTTCTCTTCTTGCTCTTCTAGAAGAGATGTTTTCAACAGAATTTGTGGACAATAATCTGTTTGGTATTACTACAACAGTATTATCAAAGGTTCTTATTTTTGTAGATCTAATACCAATCTCTTCAACACTTCCAACACCTTCAGAAGTTTTTAGAGTATCTCCCATTTTAAATGGTTTTTCTACAAAAATGGTTACACCAGATATTAAATTTTCTAATATGTCTTTTGCAGCAAAAGCTATTGCTATACCACCAATTCCTAGACCAGCAAGTAATGCAGTGACATCATAACCTAGATTTGACAATATTACTAAAATTGCAAATAAGAAAAATACAATTTTTACTAGAGACTTTAATAAAGGTATTAATTGATCATCATATTTTGAATCAGATTTTTTTGCATATTCTTCTAAATATTCTTCAATTAGTCCAATAAAAAATTTTATTAAAAATAATGCAATTGCCAAAACAACAACAACAAATGTTGCTTGTTTGACAAAGTTTTTTAATCCTAAAGACGTATTAAGAAATTTAAATCCAATATTAAAAAAGATCATTACAATTATTATCTTTAATGGCATAGGTTTTGATAATATTTTTGCAACTATGTCATCTATTTTGTTTTTTGTTATTTTTGTTAATTTTATAAAAATATTTTTAATTATAAAAATTATTGACCAGCTTACTAAAACACCAAACACAATAAAAACAAAAAACCACGTCCAGTTTCTAATTGTGTTTCCAAATATTATTTGTTCTAATATCATATTTTTTCAAATTTTTTATTTTAATAAATATTAAAAGACCAAAAGTTTTATAAGTTATAATTTTTAACAATAATTTTTGTGAATTTTTCTGTTTTTTTTAAAATAAAGAATATCTTTTTATATTGTTTTATTTTCTTTATCTATATAATATTTTAATAAATGAGATAAAAAATGTACACAAGATGGTATTTGGATGCAATCTTTAAGCATATAGGTCAATTGATCTATTATAGTAGTTATACTTTATTGATACCTGTATTTTTATCTTTAATATTTAAGGAATCATTTGCAGCTACAATTGCTTATTTTGTAATCTTTTTAATGGTTCTCTTTATTGGTTTGATTTTATATAAAAGTATTTCTTTAGACAAAAGACCATTTGTTAGTTTAAACTTTGTACACTATCTTGCAATAATTTGTGGATTTTGGTTATTATTTTCTTTTTTTTCTGCTTTGCCATTAATAGTTGTTGGAGGGTTTACAATACTTGATTCTGTTTTTGAAACTATGTCTATGCTTACAACAACAGGATTAAGCGTTTTACCAACTTTGCCAACATTAGCAAGTTTAATATTTTGGAGATCTATTCTTGCATGGGTTGGTGGGATTGGTTTGATTTTGTTAGCTTATTTTGGAGTATTAAATTCAAATTTTAGTTTTAATAAGTTAATGAGAGCAGAAGGAAGAGATTTAATTAGACCAAATGTTAAAAACACCATTAAGCATTTATGGATCATATATTCTATATTGACTTTTTTTGGAGTAATTGTTTTGATAATTTTTGGAATGAATCTATTTAATTCCATAAACTATACAATGGCTGCAATATCTACAACAGGTCTACAGATTGGAACTAATGATGCTTTGCTTTTAGAAAACCCATTCATTCAATTGTCTTTAGTTTTAATTATGATGATTGGTGCAACATCATTTTTAACACATTATTTTGTTTTACAAAAAAGATCTGTTGTTGAATATTTTAAGGATAATCAATTTCTTGTATTTTTATCATTAATAATAATATCCTTTTTAGTTTTTTTTATTAGTGTTGGTTCAAAACACTCTTGGACAAAAATGTTGTTTTTATCGGTATCTGCAATTTCTGGTGGTGGTTTTAAGATTTTTTCTCCAGAAGAAATTTTATTGATTCCGGCAATTTCTGTTTTAATGATTATGTTTTTAATGTTTGTTGGTGGATCTACTAATTCCACAAGTGGTGGAATAAAAATGCATAGATTTGTTCTTTTATTTAAATCTATTTATTGGAAAATAAAGGAAATTATTTTGCCAGAAAATGCCCATTTTCCAAGAAAGTATAATGACGAGCAATATGATGATGAAAAAATAAGTTCTATTTATTTTTTTGTGTTTATTTATTTTTTGTTTATATTAATTGGTACCATTGTTTTAGTAGCACACAATAATCCACTTCAACAAAGTTTTTTTGAAGTTATTTCTGCTCAAAGTAATGTTGGTTTATCTAGTGGGGTAACTAATAATGGATTGTCAGCAATTCCAAAAGTTATGTTAATAATAAATATGTGGATTGGAAGATTAGAGATTATTCCTTTTTTGGGGTTACTTGGATTATTGTTTCAAAAAAAAATATATTTATAAAAATTAAAAAAGAGGTTTTAAAGATATGTATATAATTTTAGTTGGTGCTGGTGGAATAGGGTTGGCACTTGCAGAAATATTAAATGCTGAGGATCATGATGTTGTAGTTATTGATAAAGATCCAATAAGAGCAAAAAAAATGTCGCAAGAAAAAGAAGTGGTTACAATTAATGGGGACGCTACAGATATTGCTGTTTTACAAAAAGCTGGAATCTCTCAAGCAGATCTTTTTATTTCTTTAACAGATAGTGATGAAATAAATTTAGTTGTTGGTTTGATTGCTAAGGAATATGGAGTAAAAACAGTTGCAATTTCTTTAATTAAAACTAATTATAAAAAAGAGGTTTTAGAAAAATTAGGAATAGATATGGTAATACACCCAAACATTGCTGCCGCTGGTTATATTGCTCAAATGATAAGTTCCAAAGATATATTAGATTTGTCTTTTTTCTCTGTTGGTGATGCTGAATTGATTGAGCAGGATATTACAAAGAACACTAAATATCATGGGTTACATATTTTTAAATTTAAAGAACTTTTACCACCTCATTCAACAGTAATTGGGTATTTTAAAAATTCTAAGTTCTATGTTTATAATTCAGAAGACAGAATAGAAGAAGATCAAAAAATGCTTTTAATTGCAAAAAAAGAGGAAATAAAAAATGTGAAAAAGTTATTTTAGATTATGTGTGTAACAGTTTGTGGTCCACTCTCAAAATGTATACAAAGAGTGTGGCGATAAACTCTTTTTCCTTTTCTGTCTGCAGTTACTAAACTTTTTGTTTCTTGCCAGGATTTAGCATTTTTGTTTAATATTAATGTTTGTAATATTTTTTTACTTTGATCTAGGTTATCTAAATACAGATCAATTCCGGTTTTTTGTGGTAATTCTTTTACTATGTGTGTTTGTTTTAATAGGTTTTTCTTACTTTCATTCATTTCTGAAATTATTCTTCTTGTTTGTAAAACTATTTTTTCTTCAAGTTCTTTTTTAATATCGGAATCATCAAATCTTAATTGTAAAATTGTTGTGTAATAGTTTCCAGAAAGTCTTGAACATCTCTCACATTCATTTTTTCTTAAGGATATGTCTTTTTCCATTCCGATTTCTTTGATTGTGTTTCCAATTAATGCTTTTGCTGTAACAATCACATAATATTCATGTAAGGTATTATCTATTATTAACTTTACAAACACTTTTGCTTGTTCTATATCTTTTGTTTTTATATGCTTTGCAAGATCTATTTCTAGATCTTCAACAGTTTTATAAAACTTTTTAGCATATTTTAAAACTCCACATTTAGGGCAAAGAGTTATTTCAAATACTGGTGCGGTTATTACTTGGTTTTCTGAAACATAACATTCTATACAAAAACTATTTATTTGATTGTCATCATCAACCTCTTTACCGCATTTTGGACAAAATCTTTTCATTTTTTTAACCTTTTTTTATTGTAATTCTATTGTTTCTCCATTTTGTGGATTTACTGCATCAATTCCAATTCTTTTTAGTTCTTCTTTAAAATCATTGGTTACTTTTTTATCTCCATGAACACAAATTACTTTTCTTGGATTAACTCTTTTAATTAATTCAAGTATTTCATCACGACCAGCATGAGCAGAAAAACTGTGTTTTGTAACTTTTGCTCTTGGTTGATAACTTTTTCCATCAATTAATAGTTTTCCGGTTTGTTCAAGTCTATATCCATTTGTTCCTTTAACCTGATATCCACTAAGTATTATTCTGTTTTTTGGATCTGCACCCAGTTCTTTAATATATCCTAAAGCAGGGCCTCCTTCAAGCATTCCTGCTGTTGAAATAATTATACATTGTTTGTTAATTACTTTATCTCTTTTTTTTCTGTTTTTTACAAATTCTACTTTTTCAACAGCCTTTTTAAAAGATTTAAAATCTGTGAAAAATTCAGGATATTGTGAAAAAATCATTGTTGCTTTTTTTGACATTCCATCCAGATATATTGGAACATTATTTATTTTATATTTTGCAAGAATACTTATTAATTCTTGACTTCTTTCAATAGCAAATGCTGGTAATATTACAGAACCACCATTTTCTAAAGTTTCTAAAATTTCTGTTGTAAATAATTTTTCTTGTTCTTTTCTATCTCTATGATTTTCTACGCCATATGTTGTTTCTGTTATTAAGTAATCAACAGCTGGCAATTTTTTATCATATCCTCTAAACATTTGGCTTTCAGATCCTCTAAAATCCCCAGTATACATTACTTTTTGATTTTCTTGTTCTACTACAGATATCACACTACCAACAACATGTCCAGCATCATAGAATGTTACTTTTGTGTTTGGTGTTATTTGTATTTGTTTTTTATAATCTAAATAATATGCAGAATCATTAGCAGTAATAATGTCTTGTGGCTTAAAACCAGCATCATTTCCAGTGATTTTTGCAATCTTTATAGTATCTTCCCACAAAAGATTTGATAGATCTAATGTTGGTGGTGTTAAAAATAATGGTGTTTGTAAACTTTGTTTGTATAAATATGGAATTGCTCCAGAATGATCTAAATGAGCATGACTTAAAACAATTGCGTGTAATGGATCTTTAATCTTTTTTGGATATTCTGTTTTAGATAAAAAAACATCTCCTTCTGGATCTACATCGCTTGATGCTGGATTAAGCTTTAATCCATAATCTAGTAATATGTTTTCTTTACCTTTAAGTAAAAGTGCACTTCTTCCAACTTCTTGGCCTGCACCAAGGCATTCTAATTTCATAAGTATTTCTAACCTCTTTTCTTTTATTATATTTAAAATATATAAATAATAGCTTTATATAATATTCTTTTTTTAAAAAAGACTTGTAAAAAATAGTTGTTTACTAATTTTTTAAAATACAAAATAATATATATACATTTGTAATAAATATATATTAGTACAAAACATTTTTAAAATAGAAACATTTAAATGTGATTATGAAATTGGCTTGGTTAAATTTTTTAGAATCTATTTGTTTTTTAGAAGAAAACAATATTATTTGTCATGAGACTTTTATTATTAATAAGAAAGATCAACTAAAAAAACACACAGATTTTCCATATGTTTTAAAGATCAGTTCAGATCTTTTACACAAAACTGAAGTAAATGCTGTAAAGACAGATCTTTTTTCTTTAAAAGATCTTGAAAAAGCTTTTTTAGATCTTAACACAGTTTTGAAGAAAAACAAAATTAATGGAACCGTTTGTTTACAAAAACAAATAAAAGGGATAGAAGTTATTGTGGGGATCACTAATGACTTACAATTTGGTAAAGTTTTGTTATTTGGTCAGGGTGGCATCTTTGCAGAAAAAAATAAAGACAATTCTTTAAAGGTCTTACCAATAACAAAAAAAGATGCAAAAGATCTTTTAAAAAAAACAATTGTTGGGAAAATAATTTCTGATGGTTATAGAAATAAGATCTATCCAAAAGAGAAATTAGAAAAATTATTTTTAGATCTTAGTGTGTTGGCAATGAAAAAAAACATACAAGAACTAGATCTAAATCCAATAATTATTACAGAAAAAGAAATTTATATTGTTGATGCAAGAGTAAAAATATAGGAAAAAATATGAAATATAATTTAGATCTGCACACATGTCTTTTAAAAAGAAGAGCTCCATCAAAAAGATATTGGAAATATGTAGATAAAAATAATTTGCTTGGTACAGCAATAACAGAACATAATAATTTAAATCCAAAAGGAGCATATTTTGAACTTTTAAAAAACAAACCAAAAAATAAAGTTTTAATTCCAGGGGTTTCAATTAATACAGATTCTGGAGAAGTAAT
>JAQUVR010000095.1 GCA_028693335.1 Candidatus Iainarchaeum sp.
TAATCTTTCTTGGGCTTTCTGCAACAATTGGAAATTCAAAAAGTGTGAGTGAATGGTTAAATGCAAAATTAATAGAAAGTAGTTACAGGCCAGTTCCATTAAAAATTGGAATATTTTATAATAATGAAATTTTTTTTAATGATGGAAGTAAATTAAAATTAAAAGAAGAAGATTCAGAAGATATAAAAGAAATAATTATTGATACCATTAAAAAAGAAAAACAAGCAATTATTTTTTGTAATTCTAGACCAAGCACAGTAAACATGGCTAAAAAATATTCACCATTAATTAATAAATTATTAACAGATAATGAAAAAATTCAACTTAAAAAAATAGCAAAAGAAGCAGGTGGTGTTCTTGAACAACCAACCAAACAATGTCTTTCTTTATTTAATAGTATAACACATGGTTGTGCATTTCATCATGCTGGTTTAATTTATAAACAAAGAGAAATTGTTGAAAATGAGTTTAGACATGGAAATATAAAAATAATATTTGCAACACCAACTCTTGCAGCAGGAATAAATCTGCCAGCATTTAGAGTTGTAATTAATTCAATCTATAGATTTAGTGATGGAGGGCTATCACCAATACCAATCAATGAATTTTGGCAAATGTGTGGACGAGCTGGTAGACCAAAATATGACACTAATGGAGAGGCAATTGTTTTTGTAAATAAAGAAAAGGATGTTTCTAAAATCTATAATTCTTATGTTATTGCGCAACCAACAGATATTGAATCACAATTATCTAAGATGCCATTATTAAGACAACAGCTGTTATCTGTTATTTTAATTAATGATCTAAAATCCATTAAAGAGGTTTTAGAATATATTTCTTTAACTTTTTATTATCATGAGTTTGGTAATGATCTAGAACTTAATCAAAATATTTTAGATTTAATTGATGAATTTATTAGCTTTAATTTTTTAATAAAAGATAAAAAAGATAATCTACAAATAACTGAACTAGGGAAAAAAGTTTGCTTACTTTATTTAGATCCATATTCTGCAAACAACATCATAAATGATTTAGAAATTAAAGAAGCTCTCAAAGAAATTTCTGATACTTCTTTATTATTTACAATAACAAACACCAGAGAACTTTATCCATATGTAAGATATAAAGCAGATTTAGAAAAAGAAATTTTTGAAAATTTTGAAAAAATAAAACAAGAGATTTATTTTGAATATGAAGATCTAAATCTATTACAAAAAGTTCATCTTTCTTTCTTGCTAACTGATTGGATTAATGAAGCCAGCGAAGAAGATCTTCTTGAAAAATATAACACAACTCCTGGTCAATTGCAAGACATCATAAATAAAGCAACTTGGATAATTCATTGTATTTTAGAATTATCAAAAATAAAAAAAATAAATTTAAAGATTTATAAAAAATATTTAGATTTGGAATTAAGATTAAAGTACGGTGTAAAAGAAGAAATATTGGAGTTAGTGCAATTAAAAAATATTGGAAAAATAAGAGCAAGAAGACTTTATGTGTCAGGAATTACATCCATAAACCACATTAAAAAAGATCCAGAAAAATTTATTTCTGTTGTTGGTAAATTTGGTGTTGATGCATTAAAAGAACTAAAGATTAACATAGATCTGAAAAAAGAAAAATTACCAGAAGAAAAAAAAGAAAAAATAATTGATCAAAAAAAAATTTTTGATTTTTAATTTATTTTTTATTTGTTTTATATTTTATTTTTGAAGTATTTGATTTTAAAGAATTAATATTAACAACACTCTTTTGTGATTTTGTAACTGCTTTGGTTTTTGATCTATCAAGCCAATCAGAATATCTATCTAAAAATGCCAACCTATCTTTAAAATTTTCAGCTTTTGCTTTTTTTAATTCTTTTAAATTTACTTTTGGCAAATCTCTCATAATAAATACTTCCTAAATAATTCAGATACTTTTAATTCGCATATGAAATAATCAAATAATTTTTGATCCAATTTATTTTTAAACCGGTTATATAGGTGCTTTGCATCTTCTATATCTTTTTCACTACTTAAAAATAATTTATATGGAATCTGTAATTCTAACGGAGATATTTTTAATAATGTATTGTTATTTAAAATAACTTCTTTTTTGTTTTTTAAAGCCCAAATATCTAATTTCATTTTTGCAATTTTAACCTCTATATTTGGAATAAATGTATTCTTTATTGCAAATCTCAATGGCAAACCTTGATTTAAATATTCAAAAAAAGCATCATTTACATCATCTAAGATAACACATTCAAACTTTATAGACAAATCGGTCCAGATTTTTTTAAATGTTTCAAAATCAATATTTTCTACAAATAAATCTATATCTTCTGAGTTTCTAGATCTACCAAATAATATTGCAACATACCCAGAAATTAAAACATATCTAATATTATATTTATCTAAAACAGTTATGAAATCAATTGTTAATTTATCTAATTGATTTAAAACTTTGTCTCTCAAATGATATTTTTCATCAATTATTTTTATTTCCACATATAATTATAGGTTTTGTACTTTATAATTATTATCATACGGGTCTTGTCCACTGGCAAATAGACTAATACCAACCATGCATCTCTTTTGGTTTTATTAGTTCTCTTGCAATATTTGTGGCATAATTACCTTTATCTAAAACAAATGAAAAAGTTAGTTTTAATGAATCTAAA
>JAQUVR010000096.1 GCA_028693335.1 Candidatus Iainarchaeum sp.
TTAAAAGATCTCCAAGAAATAATATTTTTTCTATATCGTCTTTATATTTTTTTGCTGTTGTTACGTGATCTATTGCAATTACATTTTTATTTTTTAATCTAACAATTGGCCCATCAATAGTAGAACAGGGAAAAAATTGTAAAGATTTTCCTGGTCTTTCTAGTCTCCCATGCGTTCCAACAGCAATAAATTCTTCTAAAACATACATTGTTGCTGGATTTATTGCTTTTGCCATTAATCCAGTATTCCTTCCTTTTCCATATCTTAATCTAAATCCGCCCGGAACAAAAGGGTATCCAAAAACTGGTCTTCCAGCAGCAAGCCCTTCAAGATATTTTGTAGACGGTTTTAATTCAAAGGTTCCTTCAGATGTTTTTTCAACTTTTATTAATTTTTCTAACCAGTTCCAATTAAGTCCAAGTTTTTTACTTGTTTTTAATATTTTCATGGCTCTGACATACAATCCATCAATAACAACTAAGCACATTGCTCCGCGGATTCTATTTGTTGGAATACTTTTTACATCTCTGTTAACAACAATTTCTACATCACTATCTGCGTAACTATTTACACAAATTGTACAATTTTCTATAATTGTTTTTATTTCTTGTTCAGTAACTCTTTGTTGTCTTGCAACAACTTCGTCTTGATACATTGATACTTCTTCTATCACTCTATCTATTACTTCTTTAGATGGTTTGAATCTATCTAAATGTAATTTTTCTCTAGCAAGATCTGCTAGTAATAATGGTAGTGTTTGTGCATTTCCACCAGCTGCCCTAATTGGTCCTGCATAATAAATATCTGCATATTTTGTTCCATCTTGATTTTCTGAAATCTTAATTTCTGGCAAACCATCTAATGGAGATACTACGACACCTTCTGTTTCAATAATTAATGCTGTTCTGATTGCTTGATCTAATCTTTTTTCTGGGTCTTCAATATTTCCAAGTTTTTTATCAAGAATCATATTGAATATATCTATCATAACTTTAAATCTGTCATGAGAATGTTTTTCCCATAATTCATTATAGATCTCAGCAACACCAGGTGGGCCAACAAGTAATTCTGTTTTTTCTGCAATGCCTGTTGCTGGTATAGATTCTATGTCTTTACAAACATCTTTTCCTGTTTGTCTTGCTTTTTTGGAAAGTTCTACGGCTATAGATACATCTGAATTTAATTTTTTATAATACTCTTTTACATCTTTTGTTGCTACTAAATTTTCTAAATTCATTTTCTTTCCTTATAAAAATCTTTAACTGTTATTTCTTGATTTTTTAAATTAAATAATATGACTTTTGATAACGTTGGAATGTGTCCGTTCTCTATCTGATAACTTGTTATGGATTGCCAACAAGATGCAGAAATCAAATATGTTTGTTTGTATTTAGAATATGCGTGATGGTGAATGTGTCCACAAACAAAGACATCTGGAATTTCTTTAATTGTAAGAAAATTTTTTTCAATTGGCATAAACATTTGTCTTTCCCCATACTGTGGCATAAGATCTCTTCTTTTTAATAATTCTTTTAATGCGTGATCTGGCCTGTCGGTTTTTACTCCGGAAATTTCTCCAAATATTCCGTGTAATGAATTTCCGTGATATACCAAAAATTTAAAATTTTCCAAATCTAACCAAGTTGGAGAACCAACTAAATGAATGTTTTTTTTTGTTGAAAGTCTTGGTAGGAATTTTTCAGTTATTGCTGGCTGCGGGTCTGATAATCTAACAGCATCATGATTTCCTGGGCTAATAAATATTTCAATGTCTTCTGGGATTTTTAATATATGTTCTTCAAACAATTTATATTGTTCAAATATATCTGTAATTGCAAGTTCATTGAATTGTTTTGGATAAATTCCAATACCGTCTACAAGATCTCCAGCAATTACTAAATATTTAATTTTGGAAACAAGTTCTGGGTCTTGGCAATTTTTATTATTTAGCCAATCAATAAAATCAATAAAATCATCTTCTAAAAAAAGTTTGCTTCCAACATGTGTGTCTGCAATAATTGCAACATAGCAATCGTCTTTTAATGTGCTTTCTTTTTTTTCATATGGAATATCTGCAAAAAAATATTCTTTTACAATAAACATATCTTTTGAAAGCACACCACATTTAAATCCCAAAACATTATCATTTAAAATTTTTTTTGCTGACAACAGTTCATCTGGCGTTTTACATGAAACTATTAAATTTATTTTCCCGGTGGGATCATCAACAGTAACTAACATATTCCCGTTTTTTGTTATTCTTTTTTCATAAACCATTCCAATTATGTGAACTTCTTTATTTTTTATTTCTGTTTTTGCTTGAGATATGCTTATCGGATTAAAATCAACTCTTTTTTTTATAATATTTGAAATTGTTTCATATTTATCTAGAAAAAGATTTAGAAAATCAGGTACAGATCCCTGGGATAAATTTTTGTTTGTGACATCGTATTTATCCATTACACAAAAATTTTTTTCAATGGACTTTTGTTCATCTACTTTGCAAGAACTAAGAATTTTTTTTATATGTTCACTAGTTACAAAGACATCTTCTGGTAAAAGTTTATCAATTACTCTTTTGTAATTATAAATATTTAAAAGTCTGAGTCCATCTTCAGTAATGA
>JAQUVR010000097.1 GCA_028693335.1 Candidatus Iainarchaeum sp.
ATATATATTGTATTTCCTTCTACATCGTTCATAGTTTGTCAATCCCCCGCGAATTATTTTTTTAGAGATTTTGTAGATTGCTATCTAAATATCTTGTTTTCCAAAATGTTTTTAAAGGATATTTTTAAATAAAAAAATGCAAAATTTAGAGATTTATTTTCTTATTAATAAATTTTAAGGCACTAATAAAAACATCAATCTCCTCTTTAGTATTGTAAAAATAAAAAGATGCTCTTGTAACTCCATTTTTATCAAATCTAGAAATTATTGGCTCAGCACAATGCATGCCAGCTCTTGTTGCTATATTTTTTGTTTGATCTAATAATGTACTCAATTCTCTACAATTAATACCTTTTAAATTAAACAAAAGAATTGGTCCTTGCTTTTTAATATCTAATGGATTATAACAAACAATATTATCAATCTTTAAAATTTCATTAATTCCATATTCTAATAATTTTTTATCCTGTTTTAAAATATTATCAATTCCAACATAATTAATATAATCAACAGCAGCAGACAATCCAAAGGCACCAGAAATATTTGGGGTGCCTGCTTCAAATTTATATGGGAGATCATTCCAGGTTGACTTTTTAAAAGTCACATTCTTAATCATATCTCCACCAAATCTTACTGGAGAAAATTTTTCTAAAAGATTTCTCTTTCCAATTAAAACACCAACGCCTGTTGGTCCTAACATTTTATGTGCAGTACACACAAAAAAATCAGCACCAATTTTTTTAAAATCTATCTTATGGTGTGGTGCAGATTGCGAGCCATCAATTACAAACAAACAATTATTCTTTTTTGCAATTTCAGAAATTTTTTTTATTGGTGCAATTGTTGCAGTGGTGTTGGATATATGAGCAACAGTTATTAATTTTGTTTTTTTTGTTATCTTTCTTTCAAGATCTGCTAGATCATATGTGAAATCTTTCTTAATTTCAACAAATTTTAAAACAAGACCTAATTTTTGACAAAGATATTGCCAAGGAACAATATTTGCATGATGTTCATAAACACTTGTAATAATTTCGTCTCCTTTTTTAAAATAATTTGAATTGTATAACATATACATGATCATATTCAATGAATCTGTACTATTATTAGTTAAAATAACCTCCTCTGGCTTACAATTAAAAAAATCAGATAATTTTTCATGAGTTTCTTCATAAATTACAGATGCTTCTTGAGATAATTGATGAATTCCTCTATGAATATTTGCAGGACATTTTTCATAATAATAATTCATTTTTTCAATAACTTGTCTTGGCTTTAGACTAGTTGCAGCATTATCAAAATAGATTATTTTCTTTTCTTTTAATATTGAAAAATCTTTTCTATATTTATCTATATTCATATTAAATCATATAATTTGTTTTTCAAAAATATTATATATGTGTTCTTTTTCTATAAATTGCATGTGGACCAATTATTAAAACTAACCAACTAAAAAACAAAACAGATATTGGAATAGAAAATAAAGTTAAATTCATTAATGGGAAATTAAAATAAATCCATTCCTTTGCAAAAACATTTGGAAATTCATGTATAATTGCATGTAAATACGCAGTTGTAAAAAACAAAATAAAATAGGTTCTCTTGTTCTGAACAATTTCAGAAAGATAAGAATAATTATTTTTTTTTATCATTAAAATATCTCTAACACTCAACACCACAAAAATTAAACTTGCAAATAAAAAAAATGAAAATAGTGTTTTAAAAATAACTGAAACCAAGAATAAAAGAAAACCAATAATCAAAAACGAAAAAACTACTGATTTATTTGGTTTTGTTTTTTTAATAGTTAATTTAAGTAATTTCTGAAAAATTAAAAAAGTGTAAAGCATACAAAATCCAGCTAATGGATAGGTGATCAAATATAACAAAAAATAATTAACTAAATTATAATTTGGATACTTCCATAAACCAAGAAAAATCCCAAAAAGATCCCCAACAATACCCATAAGTAAAAATCTAAAATAAATAGTGGCAAATAATTTTTTCTTTATGGGCTCAACAATACAACTATTTAAAAAAAAATAGACCAATAAACAATCCTAAAACCAAAAATAAATAAAATTTATTACAATTATAAAAAATAGCTAAAAAATAAGATAAAATTATTAAAAAAACACCAAAAATCATAGCAATTTTGTGATTTTTCATAATAATAACCTAATTTTGTATTTTTTTGTCAATTTATATGTTTTAGAGCAATCTTTTTAAATAAATATACTACAATAAATATATTATACATATTTAAAAAAACACCTCGTTTTTATAAAAAAATTTGTGCAAGATTAAAATAAAAAAAAGGAATTATTATGGAACTACCAAAAACAATTAAAACATATTGTAAAAAATGTAAAAAACATGAAACACACAAACTATCATTATATAAAGCAAGAGCAGCAAGAAAAACATCTATAGGCACCAGAAAATTTGAAAAAAAACACAAAAGTGGATATGGTGGTAAAGCTAAAATTGTTGGAACTGTTAAAAAACAGAATAAAAAACCGACTTTTATTGCAGAATGTGCAGTATGTAAAGCAAAACATTATTTTGTAATACCAAAAAAAATGAA
>JAQUVR010000098.1 GCA_028693335.1 Candidatus Iainarchaeum sp.
TAGTAAATACACCACCAAGTGTTTCAATACCTAATGATAATGGAGTAACATCTAATAATAAAACATCCTTTACATCTCCAACTAAAACAGCACCTTGAATTGCAGCACCAAGTGCAACAACTTCATCAGGATTAATTGATTTATTTGTTTTTTTACCGGTTATTTTTTCTACAAGTTCAACAACTTTTGGAATTCTTGTAGATCCACCAACTAATATCACTTCATCTATTTCAGATAATTTTAATTTAGAATCTTTAATTGCTTGATTTAATGGACCTTCTAACCTTTTAAAAATATCTGAACAAATCTCTTCAAATTTTGCTCTTGTTATTTCTGTATTTAGATGTTTTGGACCATCTGGTGTTGCGGTAATATATGGAATGTTAATTGTTGCTTTAATTGTTGTTGATAATTCGATCTTTGTTTTTTCGGCTTCATCTTTTACTCTTTGCATTGCCATTTTATCTTTTTTTAGATCAATGCCTTCCTTCTTTTTAAAATCTTCAACTAAGTAATCAATTATCTTTTGATCTATATCATCTCCACCTAAATGATTATCACCAGCAGTAGATTTTACTTCAAAAACTCCATCATCTAATTCTAAAATAGAAACATCAAAAGTTCCACCACCAAAATCAAAAATCAAAACATTGTGGGCGTGTTTTTTATCTAAACCATAAGCTAGTGCTGCGGCTGTTGGTTCATTAATAATTCTAAGGACCTCTAATCCAGCAATCTCACCAGCAGCTTTAGTTGCTTTTCTTTGAGAGTCTGAAAAATATGCTGGAACTGTTATTACTGCTTTTGTAACTTTTTGCCCTAATTGTTCTTCTGCATCCTTTTTTAATTTTTGTAAAATCATAGCAGATATTTGTTCTGGAGAATAATCCTTTCCATGAAATTTTGTTTTTTCATTTGTTCCCATTTTTCTTTTAATTGAATAAATGGTATTATCTGGATTAACAACTGCTTGTCTTTTTGCTAAAGTCCCTACGATTATTTGATCATTTGAATATGCAACAACAGAAGGGGTGGTTCTTGCGCCTTCTGCATTAATTAATATCTTTGGTGCTGATGCTTCAACAACAGCAACAGCTGAATTTGTGGTTCCTAAATCAATTCCTATTACTTTACTCATAATCTATTCCTCCTTAAAATTAATTTTTTTTAATATAATTTCCAACAATTACTTTTGCTGGCTTTAAAAGTTTCTTATCTAATAAATAACCATCTTCCATTACTTCAATAATTTTGTTATCTTCAGATTCATTAATCACTTCTTTTTTCAATAAACATTCATGAAAATTAAAATCAAATTCTGAATTTAAGACATCCATCTTTTCAACATTTAATCTTTTTAAAAGAATATCAAAATTATTAATCAATTGCAAAATATTTTGTTTATTTTGATCATTTGTTTCATGATCGTACGCTGTTTTTAATGTTTCTTTAAATTGAATGAAATTTAATATGGTTTCTTTTTTTTCAATAAAAATTAATTCCTTAACTTCTTTTTCAACTCTTGATTTATAATTTATAAATTCTGCTTGACTTCTTTGTAATAGATCTAAATACTCATTAGCAAGTTTGTTTTGTTCTTCTAATTTAGATTTAATTAATTCAATCTCAGACCTTATTTCTTTATTTAAATCATTTTTAACAGAGTCAACGGTCTTAAAATCTTTTTCTTGATCTGTTTTTGATTCTTTATCTTTAATAATATCCATAATTATAAATACACCTCATAAATTGAAAATAAAATCGTTTTTTTTTAAAAGAATAAAAAATTCTCTTATAATAAAGATAGTTACCAAAAATAATAAATGCTTTGTGCTGTAATATTTATAAAACTTTGCAAAAATCACTCAAAATTAGTCAGAAATTTCCAAAAAAACTTCTTTGCCAAAAGAATCATATGCTAAAAAAGATTCTAAATTAAATGGGAAAAAAGAAATAATATTTATCTTTTTTGTGGAAAAAAATTTCAGATCAGCTGAAGATGGTGTGCCAGAAGGAATTGGATGTGAATGAACAGAACCAATTATTTTTGTAGTCATTGGCGCAAGATCTAACCTTAATACAGATGAATGGGTATAATTTTGTGTTGCTGGCAAAATATAAATATCAGATACTAATTGATCATCACCCACTAATAAACCAGAAAACTCATTAGGATAACTAGCTTTACTAAATTCCATGATTGCTAATAAAACATCTTTTTTTATTTTCCAAGCCATAAATATTCTAAACTACAAAAATTATATAAAATAGAATAGTGTTGGAAACATTATATAACTCATCAAAATAACTCTTGGCTTATTAAAAACTAGTGGCAAAAAACCAATAGCAGTACTCGCAAATAATAAAATTATTGCTGTTGGTCCAGAAATTAATAAAATTAAAAATACAGAAAAAATCAAAATAAATGTGTTGATTAAAAACTGATTTAGGCTATTAACTATTTTTAGAAAACCATCTAATAACAAAAACAAAATTAAAATTGTAAAAACCATTGCAAAAATAATTGTAATGATAAATAAAAATAAATTTATTGAAGGAACTATAATTTTATTA
>JAQUVR010000008.1 GCA_028693335.1 Candidatus Iainarchaeum sp.
GAACAACTCTAAAATGTGCTGGTGTTCCAAGACCACCAGATTGTAATGGATCGTGTAATACATCTCCAAGTAATGCGCCTGCTTTTGCGCCGGTTGCATCAATAAATGGAACTGTCTTGGTGTTTACATTGTTGATTAATATTTTTGGAATTAATACTTTCTCTTTTTGCATCATTTGCATACTTAAAGCAGTTGCAACCATAATAAATCCTGATAAAATCAACATAGCTGCAAATACAACATCAGGAATCCAACCAAGCCTCCAAAAAATAATTGCTAAAATTAACCAAGTGGTTGGTAAAATAAATCCAATGAGTCTACTAGACCCCATAGATTTTGCAGCTTCGATTTTTGCATTGTCTATGATTTTTTTACCTTCACCTGCATTTACTTCTTTTATTATTGGCGTGTGGTTATCTTCATTATTTGGATAAACTAAGATATCAGTTAATTGATTTGTTGGAAGCATTTCAGCAAGAGACGCAGCAATCATTGATTTTCCAGTTCCTGGAGCACCAATAAGCATTATGTGTCTTTTTTGTTTTGCTGCTTTTTTAATAATTTTTATTGCTTCTTCTTGTCCAACAACTTGATCTATCAGCATTTTAGGAACTATTATTTGGCTAGTGTCTTTAAAATCCAATTCTTTTTCAATAATTTCTTGCTCTTTATTTGTTGACATAGTTTATCTTTTTTTAAAAATAGTTAATATATTAATAAATATTATATATAACCATTTTATTAAAAACATATTTATTATTAAGATATTTATGTCAAACAAAATAAAACTTATATTTTTAGGAACGAGCGCTAGTCTTCCAACATCAAAAAAAAATTTAACAAGTGTATTAATTAATTATCAAGGTCAAAATCATCTGTTTGATTGTCCAGAAAATGTTCAACAACAAATAATGAAAAGTAAGCAAAGCATAATGAAAATAAAAAATATTTTTATAACTCATTTTCATGGTGATCATTTTTTTGGAATCTTTGGTTTGTTGTCTACAATGAATCTTAATAATAGAGAAGAAGGATTAACTATTTATTTACCAGAAAAGAACAAACAAAATTTTTTAGATATATTAAACTCAGCTCAAATTAATTGTTCTTTTAATATTACTGTTGTTGGTATTAAAAAAGAGCAAATTATTTATTCAGATAAAAATTTAAATATAGAATCTGTTAAATTAGATCACACAATTTCAACATTTGGTTTTATTTTTAAAATAAAAGATACCTTAGGAAAATTTAATAGAGAAAAAGCATTAAAGTTAAAAATTCCAGAAGGCCCATTATTTTCAAAATTATCAGAAGGGAAATCAATAAAAATCAATGGCAAAGTAATTACTCCTAATCAAGTCATTGATACCAAATTTAAAAAAATTGGTAAAAAGATTCTGTACTTAACTGACACAAAGATTATACCAGTCAACAAAAAACTATTAGATTCAGATATTTTGATACATGAATGTACTTTTGGAAAAGAAGAAGAAAAGAAAGCAAACTTAGTAAAACACTCCACATCTGTTGGTGTTGCTGGTTTTGCAAAAAAAATAAAAGCAAAACATTTATATTTAGTTCACATCTCAAGTAGATATCAAGAAACAGATAATATATTAACTGAATCAAGTAAACTTTTTAAAAATACAATGATTCCAAAAGACCTTGATACCTTAGAAATTGATGATTATTAAAAAAGGTGATTTTAATGAGAAGACCAAGACCAATGAAAATAAAAAATAGTGGATCTAGACAACCAAGTGTTGGTGGATTTATAAAAGATAAATATGCTAAATTAAAAGACGTAATTTCTAAAAGAAAAGAAAGATCACAAGAAAGAAAAGTACAAAAAAAATTTAGTAAATTTGATAAATTAAGAGAAATTCAGACAACTCAATTAGGAAAAACAATTCAAGTCACAGAAAGAGAAAAACTAGATTCTTTGTTAAAAAAACAAGTTGCATTATCAAATGAAATTAAAAGACTAAATGAAAGAAAAAAAGATATTGCTGCAATGGAATCTGCTGGTGGCAAAGGAAGAACAAGAAAATTTACTGCAGAGGAAATGGAGTTATTAAAAAAAAGACACGCTGCTGTTTATGAAAGAGTTGTATCAGAATCAAATAGAATCAGATTTTTAATAGAACTAAATGCTCAAGAGAAATTAGTTAGAAACCTTAGTGAGAAAGAAATCGCGATCCACACAGATATAATAAATAGTTTAATGTCAAAATATAGAAAGAAAAAAATAAATGGTTTCGAATTAAATCAAATAATGACTCAAATATCAAAAAAACTTACAAACACTAACGATTTAGTAACTGTTTTGAAGCAAATAAAAAAAGTTTATTAGGTATTTATCTATAAACAAAACATTTTCCAGGATCTAAGATTACAGGATTTACTGAAAATCTTAGATTACTTAATTTTTCTTTAAAATTATTTATGTTAACCTTAATATCTTCAAAGGTGTTATACTGCATAGGAATAACAACTTTTGGTTTTATTTTTTTTACTGCTTGAATTGCTGATCCAATATCCATTGTGTGTCTTCCACCAATTGGTAGAAAAGCAAGATCTGCAGACAGTTTATCATGTTCGTTTGTAAGGTTAGTGTCTCCTGCAAAATAAATTTTGTGTTCTTTTGTTTTTACTAAATAACTTAATGGATAAAAAGATGTTGGGTGATGTGCTGGATGAGCAATATATTCAATATTTTGAATAGTTTTTGACTCATATTCATCCATTGAAATCAAATTATTTTCTGAAGAATTTTCTATTTTATTCAATACACTTCTGTGAGCAATAATTTTTGGCTGATATTTTTTAATAAGATAATTTGTTGCTTCAAGATCACAATTATCTTGATGTTCATGGCTAATAAGTATAAAATCTATTTTTGGAATTGTTGTTATTTTTTGAGAACAACAAATCAATCTCTTGTAATTACAAAACAAATCATTACTAAAATAAGGATCTGTTAAAATATTTTTGCCATTAACAGATAGTATAAAAGAAGAGTGTCCCAGATATTTAACTTTTATACACATAATAATATTAGAACGAAATCTTATTTAAATTAATCTTTTTTAATAAATTAGTTATTTTCTCGTTTTAGGTGTTTTTTTAAATATTTACTACTACTATATATTTATATAAATCTAAAATTGAAATAAGAAAAATAATGAATAAAATTAAAACTATTTTAATTGCAATGATGTTTTTATTTTTAATAAATGTGGTTTATTCTGCAGAAGTTAAAAACTTTAATATATCAATAGAAATCATTTCTCCAACTTCTGCAAAAATTACAGAAAATTGGATGGTAGATGCAAAAGATGATGCTGATCTGATTTCTTTTAAAGAAAAGATACTTCAAGCAAATGTTGATCTTGTCCAATTAGAAAAAATAGATCCTGATTTAAAACCACACATATATATTAATAAATTTTCTAAATTGACTGTTCAGTTTGATGAGATTAATTTAATTGTTAAGTTAGAATATTTAACAGACGATTTAATTTTAATAAAATATTTAGATTATAAAGATCAAATAATTTGGAAATTTAATGAAAACCTATTTAGACAATTTGTAGAAAGTGGGCTTTATCATATTCCAAAAGAATCAACCGCAAAAATCATTGTGAATTCGCCATTGTTAATTGGAGATGCTCTTCCAAAAGGAATTCAAGAAAACGGAACGATTATTTGGACAGGTATTTCTACAAATGAATTAAGATTACTTGTAATTGAAAAAAAAATACCAATAGCAACATTTAATGTGTCAGATTTTTTTAATACGGTTTATTTAAGGGGTACATTTTATTATGCCATGATGACTATTATTTTTTTAATATTAGTTTTGTTATTGTTTAAAAAAAAAGTAAGTAAAAACATAAAATCTTTTGTAAGAAAACATTCAATAATAAAACCAAAAAAGCAAATAAATGATATATTAGATATTGATCTTATTAATAAAAAAGACTAAAATTGAAAATCTATGGAATTGAAGTTAAATAAAATAGATGCTGCTGTCTATGAGATTATTAAAGAAAAAAAGAACATTAATCTTGATGATCTAATCATAAGTCTAAATCCACTTAATGAAGACTCAATAAGAAGATCTTTAGAAGTTTTAAAAAGAGAAGGACTAATTGATGAAAATATAAAAGTCACAAAAAAATATTCATTAGATAAAAATGGTCTTTTGGCATTAAAAGATGGGTTTATTGAAGAATTATTTTGTAATTATTTGGCTGATAAAAAAATATCCATATCTGATTTATCAAAAATAGAAATTCCAAAAATTGACAAATCAGAGATTTCTTTAGCACTTGGAATTTCAAAAAAAAAAAATTTAATTTCAATTGTTGATGGAATTATTTTTGTGGATCAAGATTATTTATCAAAAATTGCTATTGAAAAAAACATTCTAGAAAAAATAAATTCTAATCAAAGTGTTTTAAAAGAAGAAATTATTGATCTTTTAAAAAGAAAGGATTTTATTATTGAAGAAGAAGTTTTATTTAAATCATATAAATTATTAGAAATAGTTTATTATGAGACAATCCAAGACAAGGAACTTTATTTAACCCCAGATCAATTAAAAAGTGGAGATTATAAAAATTTAGACTATAAAGAATTTGATGTTGAGGTTTTACCAAAACCAAAAGAAATTGGTAGAATTCATCCATTACGAGTTGTAATGAATCAAATAAGAGATCTTTATTTAGAAATGGGGTTTAAGGAAATGAATGGTTCTTATGTCCAAACCAGTTTTTGGAATATGGATGCAATGTTTATTTCACAAGATCATCCTGCAAGAGATTCTCAAGATACTTTTTATTTAAAAGAAAGTGGATCTTTACCATTTGATGAAAAACTATTAGAAACAATTTCAGAAATTCACAAAAATGGTGGAGACACAGGATCTATTGGTTATCAGTATGATTGGTCTGAAAAATTAGCAAGGTCTTTAGTTTTAAGAACACACACAACAGCAGTTACTTTTAAGACATTCCATAACCTTTCTTTAGAAGAAAAAGAAACAAGCAAATATTTTTCAATAGGAAAAGTTTTTAGAAACGAAACCATAGATTCAACACATTTACCAGAATTTCATCAAGCAGAAGGTTTTGTTATTGGAAAAGATTTAGGACTAGCAGATCTTTTAGGATTTATTAAAGAGTTTTTTAATAAACTAGGGATTAAAGAAATAAAATTTAAACCAACCTATAACCCATATACAGAACCAAGTGTTGAGGCATACTGTTATTTGAAAAAAGAAAAAAAATGGGTAGAAATAATTAATGCCGGAATATTTAGACCAGAAACGGTTTTTCCATTTCAAATAAATAATACTGTTATTGCATGGGGATTAGGTGTTGAAAGATTAGCGATGTTATTATATGGTTGCGACTCTTTAAAAGAAATCCATGGTGATGAACCAAATCTTGATTGGTTAAGAACATATGTTTTACCAAGAAGAGAGTTATAATTTTAAATTAAGATAAAAATGGCAATATTAGATACAACTTTAGAATATATAAATAAAGAGTTAAAAAAAGAATTAGATATAGATTCATTAGATAAAATATTATTTGATTTTGGTTTAGAAATAGAATCTTATAATAAAACAACTGATGAATTAAAAATAGACATTACTGCTGAAAGATCAGATCTATTGTCAGAAATTGGATTTATCAGAGCATTAAAAGCATATTTGGAAATATCTTCAGTAAATGAATATAAAGCAAAATCATCAACATATGTTTTAAATATAGAAAACTCAGTAAAACCAGTAAGACCATTTAGTGTTTGTGCAGTTATAAAAAATTTAACTTTAACTGATGATAAATTAAAACAAATTATTTGGGCCCAAGAAAAACTACACCTAACACTTGGAAGAAAAAGATCTGTTGCCGCTATTGGTATTTATCCATTAGATAAAATAAATTTCCCAATAACCTTTCTTTCAAAACAACCAAAAGAAATATCATTTATTCCATTAGGTGAAACAGAATTATTTTCTGGAAAAGATATTTTAGAAAAGAATGAAACCGGTATTGCGTATGCATCACTTTTAGAAAATAAAGAAAGATATCCTGTTTTTGTAGACTCTCTTGGAAAAACATTATCAATGCCACCAATAATTAATTCAGAAGATACTGGAAAAGTCACAACATCAACAAAAGATGTTTTTATTGAGTGCTCTGGTTTTAATTTAGCAAGACTTAATCAAATATTAAATATTGTTTGTTGTATGTTTGCTGATTTTGGTGGAGAAATTTATCAAGTAACAATAAATTTTGGATCAGAATATTCTGAAAAAAAAATAATTACCCCGGTATTAGAATACAGAAAAAAAATAATCCCGATAAATGAATTAAATTCATTAATTTCCACAACATTAACAATTGATGAAATTGAAAAATTATTAATAAGAATGCAGTATACAATAAAAAAAATAAACAAAGAGAAAATTGAAGTTACAATACCGCCGTTTAGATGTGATGTAATGCACACAGTTGATGTTGCTGATGATCTTGCAAGAAGTTATGGTTTTAATAATATTAATTTTAAACAACCAAATATATCTACAATTGGTGGGTTAACAAAAGAATCATTAGTTCAAAATAACATAATTAATGTTATGACTTTATTAGGATATACAGAAATTAGTCCATTTTCTTTATCAAATAAAAAAGAATTATTTGAAAATTTTTTAATTCCAGTAAATAAAGATGCACTAGATTTAGGATATTCAAAAGATAAAAATTTAGATGTTATTGTTACTTGGTTATATCCAAAATTATTAAAGACATTAACCAATAATCAACACAGAGGATATCCACAAAAAATATTTTCTTGTAATTATGTTGTTATTAAGGACACAGAAGAAGAAAATAGATCTAAAAATAGATTAAAATTATCTGCAATGACTGCATCATCAAAAATATCTTACACACAAACAGTTTCAGATCTTTTAACTTTGTGTAATGTTCTTGGACAAAAATTGGATTTAGAGAAAAAAAATTATCCATTTTATTTAAAAGACAGATCTGCAGAAATAATTATTGATGGTAAATCTGTTGGGCATGTTGGAGAAATAAATCCAGACGTTTTAGTAAATAATGACTATTTTGTGCCGGTTGTTGGTTTTGAAATAGAAATCTTGTTTTAAAAAATAGAAGAGATGAAATGAATGCAATCTAAATTAATAGTAGCTCCAAAAAAATTTTATATAACAACTCCGATTTATTACATAAGTGATAAGATGCATTTAGGTCATTCATACACAACAATAGCAGCAGATATTTTTGCTAGATATTATAGAATGATTGGGTCAGATGTTTTTTACTTAACAGGAACAGACGAACATGGATTAAAGATTCAACAATCAGCAGAAAGTAAAGGACTAACTCCAAAACAATTAGTTGATGGTCTTGCAAATGATACAAAACAGTTATGGAAATTGTTAGACATATCTTATGATGAGTTTATTAGAACCACAGACAAAAAACATGAAGAACTTATAAAAATAATTGTTCAGAAAATGTTTGATAAAGGAGATATTTACCTTGGAGAATATGAAGGCTGGTATTGTAAGGGGTGTGAAAGTTATTTTACAGAAAAAGAAATTGAAAATGGCAAATGCCCAATAGGCCACGAAGTTTTTAAAGAAAAAGAAAAGGCTTATTTTTTTAAATTAAGTAAATATCAAGAATGGTTATTACAATATATAGAAGAGCACCCAGAATTTTTACAACCACAAACAAGAAAAAATGAAATGTTGTCTTTTATAAAAAATGGCTTAGATGATCTTTGTATTTCAAGAGAGGCAGTGTCTTGGGGAGTAAAATTGCCTTTTGATGATAAATACACTGTTTATGTTTGGGTTGATGCGTTGTTTAATTATTTATCAGGGTTAGACTATTTTGAAAATAAAGAAAAATATTCTAAATATTGGCCACCTGATTTACAATTAATGGGTAAAGAAATTTTTAGATTTCACACAATTTATTGGCCAATTTTTTTAAAATCTGTGGACTTAGAAATTCCAAAAATTGAATTTGCTCATGGATGGTGGACTGTTGAAGGTCAAAAGATGTCAAAGTCTTTTGGGAATGTTATTTATCCTGATGTATTTATTGAAGAGTACGATTTAGACACCTACAGATATTATTTATTTAGAGAAGTTTCTTTTGGAGAAGATGGATCATTTTCAATAAAGACTGTAAAAGAAAGAATAAACAATGAACTGGTTGCAACACTTGGTAATCTTTTTTCAAGAGTATTGACTCTTGCTCAAAAAAGAGAGAAAACTTTTACTTATTTTACAGATGAATTATCAGAAAAGGTTGAAGAAAAAATTGCTGAAATACACAAGGGGTATACACAAATAAATTTATCAAAAGTTATATCAGAAATTTTTGAAATCTGTTTTCTTGCAAATAAGTATGTTCAAGATAATAAACCATGGGAGTTAATCAATACAGATCCAGAAAAATTTGATCAAGTTATATATGTTCTTTTAGAGACTTTAAGGATTGTTGCTGTTGAATTATCACCCATAATGACTAAAAAATATAAAATTATGTTTGATCAATTAGGGTTAGATCTAGATGATAAAAATAATTATTTACTAGAATTTAGTAATATTATGGAAAATAAAAAAGTAAAAAAAGGAGAATATCTTTTTGTAAAAAAAGAATAATCTTTATTTTTTTCTAGATATTTTTATTAAAGAACCAGCTTTCATATATTCTATTTCTACGCCAGGTCCTAAATCTTCAAATTCTGCTTTATCAACTTCATATGTTTTATAATCCGCAGTGTCCATTATTTGATACTTGGTTCCAAGATCTGCAATTATCTGTGCATTTCCTTTATCTATGATAGGAACTTCTACATCTTCAGAACTTGGTTTTAATAAATTCATTTTTTGTCCAGAAAACACAGCTGTTGCTGTCATTCTTACTTTTGCTGCACCGTGTTTTCCTGGTTTTGATTTTGCGATGGTATCTATTCTACAGATAACATCATCAATTACAATAAATTGTTTTTCCTTTAATTGCCCAACTTGTGCAAATTTTATTTCAAAATCTCTTGCCATATTTTTTCCCCATTTCTAATTATTGTTAAGTCATATTTATTAAAATTAATTAAATAGCAACTATATTACTAAAATAAATATATATACATGTTTTTAAATATGTTTTGTTTAACAATTACTATATTATTTTAATAATTATATTTGTGGATCTGGGCCGTACTAGATCAAAATAGTTTTTGGTTATATAAGACCAATATAAAAAAAGAAAATAGGAGTAATGATACTTATGTTAAAAGTATTTAGAATGTTTTTCAAAGAAGATTGTCAACCAAAAGAATCCAGAAGAAACAATATTGCAGTTTTTGTTGATGGACCAAATATTTTAAGAAAAGAATTTAACATTGATCTTTCAAAAATAAAATCACAATTATTAAAAGACGGTTCATTAAAAATTGCAAGAGTTTATTTAGATCAATATGCAACAGACAAATTAATAGAAGCAGTAGTGAATTTAGGATTTGAAACAATAATTACTGTTGGAGATGTTGATGTTGCAATGGCAGTTGATGCTACAGAGGCTTCATTTAACAAAGATATAGACACTGTTGTTTTTATTACTAGAGATTCAGATTATTTGCCAGCAATTTTAAAAGCAAAAAAACAAGGTAAAAAAACAATTGTTTATTTAGTAGAGGAAGGCTCTGCAGTTGCTTTAAAAAATACAGTTGATAGAGTTGTGTTTATTAAATAAATGTGTGTTAAACCATGAATTTACCAGTAACAAATCCAATAGTCAAAAATGTTTTTTTGGAACAAATAGTTCCAGAAAAATTATTTTTAGATCTTGCAGAAAAGAAATTTACTGGTTATTTATATTTGGTTGTTGATGGGAAAAATGGTTTTGAGGAATCAATATTAATACTATCAAAAGGATCTATTATTGGAGCAATATATATAATTGAATTTTTTGAAATTGAAATGTATGGAAAAAGTGCAATAAATTTTTCAATTAACTCATATGGTCACAACCTTGGTCAATTTGATATATTTGAGTTAACTGAAGATCAAATAAAATTAATATTATTATTTAATGATAAAATAAAATTTAATTACCCAATAAATAATAAAAAAGGAAATTTTTTTGAAAAAATAAATTATGATCAAAATTTAATAGATTCACTATTAAAAGAAAAAATGCAAAACAATCTTACTCAAAAAGATATTCTTGATGAGCATGGATTAGATGAGTTATTAAAGTAAAAAGGTGCAAACAAATGTTTTCAGCAATATCAAAATTAGTTACAAGAATTTCTGCAAAAGTATTAAATGTAGAAGACTATAGTAGAGATAATTGTTTATCTTCATTATTAGAATATAAGCCAATATTTATTCATTCAGTTGATTTAACAGATTTTTTAATGAAATTAAGAGTTAAGCATTTAATAAATGATATCATCATTACAGATTTAGATGGTGTAATAGTTGCAAGCACTAGTAAAGATCTAAAAGAAGGATTTAAGAGTGCTGCGATGTATAACTATATTAATTCCGAATTAAATAAATTATCTATTATTTTAATAGAATCTGATGGATGGCACATAATTTTTAAAAATCAAGAAAACATATATTTTATGAAAGCAAACGATTCTTTATCAAGAATAGAAGTTACAACCATAATTGATGAGATCGATGGATTTCTAAAGTGTATTGTTTAAAATTATATTTATATTATATTTATTTAAATACGTGAAACAAAATGGGCGAAGTAATAGCAGTAGTATCCGGAAAAGGTGGGGTTGGTAAAACCACGCTTACAGGAAATTTAGGAATAGCATTATCAGAATTAGGTTTTTCAGTTATATTAATTGATGCAGATCTTGCAATGGCAAATTTAAGTTTGCTTATGGGCCTAAAAACACCACCAATAACAATACATGATGTGTTGTTAGGGTCTTCAGCTGTTGAAGATGCGATTTATGATGGGCCAAAAGGTGTGAAAGTTATCCCTGCTGGATTATCTCTTTCAGTTTATACAAGAGTAGATTCTGAGAGATTGGTTACAGTTGCAAAAAGCCTAAAAAACAAATATGATTTTGTATTAATTGACTCTCCTGCTGGTATTGAAAAGAATGTTTTAGCAGCAATGTCAGCATCTTCTCAAATACTTTTAATAACAGAACCAACAGCACCATCTGTTGCTGATGCCTTCAAAGCAAAAATTGTTGCACAAAGATTAAATCAAAGAGTAATGGGCGTTGTTATAAATAAAGTAAGTAATGCTAAGGGAGAGATATCAGAGAAAGAAATAATGAAAATGTTAGAGTTACCTTCATTTGGTAAAGTTCCTTATTCTGAAGAAATTAGAGAATCTTTTTTATTAAAAAAAATAAAACCTACATTGATACACAATCCAAATTCATCATCAGCAAATTCTTTTAGGCATATTGCAAGAAAAGTGTCTGGTAAAGAAATAGAAATTGCGTTAGAAGAAGAAAAAAACAAAAAACCTTTATTTGCTGGTTTAGTTATGGCACTTAAAAAAATGTTTTCAAAAAATAAAAAAAAGG
>JAQUVR010000009.1 GCA_028693335.1 Candidatus Iainarchaeum sp.
AAAAGTAAAAAGAGATCTTCTTATCTCTTTTTAAACCTTTCGCCACCATAATTATTCTTACATGTATTAGTTATATAATATATGATTTACAAGTAAATTACCGTTACTGTAGACTGTATGTTGACAATTACCAATATCTATTATAAAAAATGTTAACATATAAATGCAGAAAGGGAAAATTAATTATTAAAAAAAATAATTTTTTCTGCATTTTTTAAAAACAAAAAAACTTAATATATATTTATATTTATAAGAAACAAAAAAATAATAAAAATAAAAAAGATCGAATATGGGTTCAACAAATAAACCAAGAGCAGGATCAATGAGCTTTTATCCTAGAGTAAGAGCAAAATCTATTATTCCAAAATTTAATTCTTTTACAGATCCAAAAAAGATTGGAATTACTGGTGCAAAACCATTATGTTTTTATGTCTTTAAAGCAGGCACAACACACATCATGGCAAAAAATGCACAAAAAGGTACTTCTTCTTATGGTCAAGAGAATGCAATTTCTGTTAGTGTTCTTGAGGCTCCTGATTTAAAAGTTATTGGTGCGAGATTCTATAAAGAAAATCATCCTACAAAAGGAAAAAAAGCTATTTTTGAATTTAGTAATCAAGATACTTTAGTTAAAAAAAGAATAAAAGGTAAAAAACAAAAAAAATTAACAAGTTTAGAAGATGCTCTAAAAAGAAAAGACGAAGCTGATTCTTTAGTATTAATTGCAACAATTAATCCAGATAAAACAACAGTTGGTCAAAAAAAACCAGTTGTTATTGAAGTTCCATTGTCTGGAAATTATGAGGAACAAATAAACTATTTAAAAGAAAAATTAAATAAAACAATTTCTGTTTCAGAAGTATTTACTACTGAAACTGTTTTAGATGTTAAGGGCGTTACAATTGGTCACGGAACACAAGGACCAGTAAAGAGATTTGGAATAAAAATTCAAAGACCAAAGGCTCAAAAAATCCAAAGACATGTTGGTTCAATTAACCCATGGCATCCTTCAACAATTATGTACACCATTCCAAGAGCTGGTCAATATGGTTTCCATAATAGAACAACATTTAATAAAAAGTTATTAGTAATGGATGATGACGTCTCAAAAATAAATCCAAAAAGTGGATTTATTAATTACGGATTATTAAAAAACAAATATTTACTTGTTGCAGGATCTGTACCAGGACCAACAAAAAGAATTCTTGCAATAAGACATACAATTAGAGAAAAGGTAAAAAGAAAATTAGAAATAACAGATATTAATTATATTTCTAAATAATATTATTTTAAAAATAAAAACTGATCTACAATGAAAGCAAATGTTTATGATTTAGATGGAAAAGTAGTAAAAGAAATAGAACTACCTTCAGAAATATTTAATGAAGAATATAGACCAGACTTGATTAAGAAAGCAGTAATTTCTCAGCAATCAAATTCTTATCAAAAAAAAGGTATCTCACCATATTCTAATAGAAATAATACTGCTGAATATATTGGTATTAGAAAAGCTAATCACGCAAATATTTCTATAAATACTGGGCACGCAAGATTACCAAGATTAAGAAATAGAAGAGTTTTGATGGCTGGTAGAGTTATGGGTGTTTCACAAGCAGTTGGTGGACCAAGAGCACACCCTCCAAAAGTAACAAAGATATTAGTTAAAAAAATAAATACTAAAGAAAGAACAAAGGCGATACTTTCAGCAATCTCTGCAACAACAGATCCAAAATTGGTTTCAACAAGAGGTCATATTTTAGATACTAAAATAACATTGCCAGTAATTTTTGATAACAAAATAGAAGCATTAAACAAAACTAAAGACGTTTTAACAACTTTAGAAAGAATGGGTTTAGATAAAGATATTTTAAAAGCAAAAGATAAAAAATCTGTAAGAGCCGGTAAAGGTAAATACAGAGGAAGAAGATATAAAAAAAGAAAAAGTCTTTTAATAGTTTTAGCAGACAGTAAAAATAATAAAGCATTTACTAACCTAGAAGGAGTAAATGTAATCTCTGCAAGAAAACTTTCAATAAAAGATTTAGCACCAGGAACACACGCAGGAAGATTAACAGTATTTAGCGAAGGTGCAATATCCGAACTTAAAAAAAGATTTGAATAAATGTGAATGATTATGGCAAACACTTTAGAATATTATCAAATAATTGAATATCCTGTTATTACTGAAAAAACAGTTAACTTAATTTCAGCAGATAATAAAATAACATTTGTTGTAAATAAATCTGCAACAAAAAAAGAAGTTAAGGCAGCTGTTGAAAAACTATATAATGTTAAAGTAGAATCAGTTAATTTGTTATTTGATAGAAAAAATAGAAAAAAAGCATTTGTGAAATTAAAAAAAGAGTTTAATGCTCAAGATTTAGCAAACAAACTAGGAATATTATAAAATGTGATATTTTATGGGTAGACGTTTAAAGATACAAAGACGTGGAAAAGGTGGTCCAGTTTATACTGCTACCAATAACGCAAAATTTGATATTAATTATAGAGTAACAAAAGACCTAGAGACAGGCCAAGTAATAGATTTAATAACAGATCCAATAAGATCTGCACCAGTTGCAGAAGTTTTAATGACTGATGGTAAAAAAGAATATGTTATTTGTGCAGAAGGTCTAGTAACAGGAAAAAAATTAGAATTTGGTCCAGGTGCAAAACATGAAATTGGTAATGTCTTACCACTTGGAGAAATTAATCCAGGAACTAATATTTATAATATTGAAAAAAACTTTGGTGATGGTGGAAAATTTGTAAGAGCAAGTGGCCAATCTGCAGTATTGGTTAACAAAAAAGAAAATGTTATTATTAAATTACCATCCGGAAAATTAAAAACATTTCCATTAAATGCAAGAGCAACTATTGGGGTTATTGCTGCTGGTGGAAGACACACAAAACCATTTGTAACTGCTGGTTCAAAGTTTAAAGCAATGAAAGCAAAAGGAAAGAAATACCCAAGAGTTAGAGGTGTTGCTATGAATCCTGTTGATCACCCATTCGGTGGATCACAACATCACGTTGGACACTCTAAATCTACATCAAGACATGCTCCTGCTGGTAGAATGGTTGGTGCAATTGCTTCAAAGAGGACAGGTAGAAAGAAGAAGTAATTTTCTTCTTTAAATATTTTTATTAAAAAAAGGTGTAAAAAATGATTGACTTTAAATTTAGAGGACACACTCTAGAAGAATTACAAAAAATGTCATTAGAAGATTTTGCAAAAATTGCAGGATCTAGAGCAAAAAGAAATTTATTAAGAAATCAATCTGATCCATTCTATCAAAGAATAGAAAAAGATATTAAGGCTAATAAAAAAATTAGAACACATAAAAGAGACATGATTGTAATACCAAAAATGATTGGAAAAACAATATATGTTTATTCTGGAAAAGAATTTCTTCCAGTTGAAGTTACAGAAGACATGCTAGGACATTACTTAGGAGAATTTGTAATGACTAGAAAAAGAATAAGACACGGAAAAGCAGGAATCGGTGCAACAAAATCAAGTACTGCTGTTAGTGCAAGAAAGTAGGGATAGTTTATGGCTCATACGTACAATTATCAAAAAAAATTGGATTTTAAAAAATCAGCAAGATGTGCAAAACATAATTTGCCAATATCTGTAAAATATGCTACAGAAATTGGTAATTATCTAAAAAATAAACCATTAGATAAAGGTATTAAGTTATTGCAAGCAATAGAAGAAAAAAAAGATTTTCTTCCATTAGTAAAATACTCTAAAAAAATACCACACAGAAAAGGTGAAGCAAAAAGAGGAGTAAAAGCAGGAAGATATCCAATAAAAACTTCAAAATATATGAGATTACTTTTAGAAGAAGTTAAAGCAAATGCTGATAATAAAAATTTAGATGCAGAAAAATTAAGAATTAAATCAATATTTGTAACTAAAGGAGTAACTAGAACAAAATTACAACCACTTGGAAGAATTAGTGGAAAAACAAGAGAATCAAAATCAACAAATGTAGAAATTGTAGTTCTTGAAGAGTGATATTTAAAAAAAGGTGTTATCAGTTATGAAAGAAAATATTTTTGTTAAAGAAAAAATAAAAAGATTATCAATAAAAAAATACTTGTCAGAAAAAATAAGTAGTGCAGGTTTTATTGATGTTGAAGTTGCAAAATCACCAGTATCTACAAGAGTTATAATCTATGCATTAAAACCAGGTTTTGTTATTGGAAAAAGTGGTGCAAATATTAGATCATTAACAGAAGATATTGAAAAAGATTTTGGATTAAATAAAGTTCATATAGAAATTGGAGAAATCCCAAATAAAGATTTAGATCCAAAAGTAATAATAGAAAATATTGCAAACGACATTGGTCGCGGAATTGCATGGAAAAACACAGTTTACAAAGCAATGAAGCAAATGAAAAATGCTGGTGCTGTTGGTGCAGAAATTGTTGTTAAGGGTAATACTGCTGGTAAAGGTCAAAGAAAAAGATCTAGCAGATATCATTTTGGATATTTAAAGAAAGCAGGATATCAAAAAAGTTTAGTTGCTTTTGAAAAAAGAACAACCTATCCTGGATTAGGAACTATTGGTGTAAGATTAAGAATTGTACACCCAGGAACAGTTTTTAGTGATAAAATAGACATAAAAGAATTAGCACATAATTTTAAATTAAAAAGAGAAGAAAAGAGATTAGAAGAAAGATCTCAAGAAATAGAAACAGCTCAAAAAGAACAAAACGAAGTTGCTGAAAAAAAAGAAAAAGTAAAAAAAGAAACAAAAAAAAGAGTTGTTAAAAAAGAAAAAGATTTATCAACAGATGTTGAAATCAATAATTAGAAAATGTGATTTATAGATGAGTAAAAAGAAAAGTGTTGTTGTAGCAACAATTGAAGAAGCAAATACAAAAGTCACTGAATTAAAATTAGCTTTAGCAAAAGAAAAAGGATTGTTAGTTTCAAAAACAAAGTCAGTTAGTCCTGCAAAAAAAAGAAGTTTAAGAAAAGATATTGCAAGAGTTTTAACAAAAAAGAATCAATTAATTAAAAAGCAAGAAGAAAAAGCAGTACTTGATGCAATAAAAAAAAAGAAAAAATAATATGGAGAGCGTGATCAATAGCTATGGTAGAAATTTGTCCAATTTGCCACTTACCAAAAAATATTTGTACTTGCGATCTTAGATCAAAAGAAACTCAACAAATAAAAATCAGAACAGAAAGAAAAAAATTCAAAAAATATGCAACATTAGTTACTGGATTTAAAGAAGATGCAGAAGGAAAAGATGTTTTAAAATATTTGAAAAAAAAACTTGCTTGTGGCGGAACAATGAAAAATGATGTTATTGAGATTCAAGGAGAACACGTAGCTTTAGTTAAAAAATTTTTAAAAGAAAAAGGGTATAATGAGGAATTGATTGATGCTTAATGTAAAAGATTGTGATAATCTTGGTAAAAAAGTTAAAATAATCAACAGTTCAGATAATAAAAAAATTAATATGGAAGGATTAGTAATTTACGAAACAAGTGAATTATTGACTTTAAGAATTGACAATGATATTAAAAAAATAAAAAAAAAAGAAATATTGGATTATAAAATTATAGAGTGAGTGAAAAACTTATGGATGCAAAAACATGTACTGACATAAATTGTCCAATTCACGGACATATAAAAGTAAGAGGAAAATTGCTTGAAGGAATAGTTATTAAAAAAAAAGCACAAAAAACAGCAACTATTCAAATAGAAAGAATTACTTATAATAGAAAATATGAAAGATACTTAAAAAAAAGAACCAACTATTCAGTACACTGTCCAGAATGTATGGGTGTAATAATTGGAGATGTTGTTTTAATTGGAGAAACTAGAAAAATAAGTAAAACAAAATCATTTGTAATATTAAAAAAAGTTGGAACAAAGAAAAACATTTCAGAAATTTTAGAAAAAGAAGATCTGGAAATGCCAACAATTCACAAAAAAAATACTGGTGAAGAAGAATGAAACAGATTAGTGCAAAAGTAACAAGAGGATTGCCACAAGGCGCACGTTGTGTATGTACAGACAATAGTGGAGCAAAAGAAATTCAAATAGTGTCAGTTATTAAATTTAAAACACACAGAAAACAATTACAAGCTGCAGGAATTGCATCATTGTTAAATGTTGTTGTAAAAAAAGGAAAACCAACAATGAGAAAAAAACTTGAAAGAGCTGTAGTTGTTAGAGTAAGAAAAGAATACAGAAGAAAAAATGGATTAAGAATATCTTTTGAAGACAACGCAGTTGTTTTAACGGATCCAAAAGGATTTCCAAAATCTTCTGAAATAAAAGGCTGCGTAGCAAAAGAAGTCGGTGAAAGATATCCAAAGATCGCTGGTCTTGCTAGTTCAGTTATTTAAGGGTGAACAATAAATGAATAATAAAACTGTTAAACCATCAAAAAATAGAAAAAGAATTTATTCTGCAAAATTACATGAAAGTAGAAAACAATTGGTATCTCCAATTGATAAGGCTGTTGCAAAAACAGTTGGAAAAACAAAAATTACTGTGAGAAAAGGCGATACAGTAAAAATAATGAGAGGCCAAAATAGATCAAAAACTGGGACTGTTATTAAAGTAGATTATGACAAAGTAAAAGTTTACTTAAAAGAATTTAAAGTAACCAATTCCAGAGGCCAAGAAAAGCCAATTCCATTTATTGCATCAAATTTAATGATAACAAATGTTTTATTAGATGATAAAAAAAGAATTGCTAAAAAAAAAGAAATCAAGAAAAAGTAGTTATTAAGGGTGAAAAAAATAACATGGCAAAAAAAGGAAGTACTAAAGTATTAAAAACACAAAACGTTGGTTTTGTTCATAAAAGTGATAAAAAAAAGACATTTGTTATTAGACCAAATGCAGGTAAACACAATTTAAAGTCTGTAGTTAGTGTTGGTTATGTTTTAAGAGATTTATTACATTTAGCTGACAACACAAAAGAAGTTAAATTTATTATAAACAACAGAGACATTATAGTTGATAAAAAACCAGCAAAAACCTACAAATTGCCAATAGGTTTTTATGATGTTATTGAGATCCCAAAATTAAATAAACAATACAGAGCAATAATTTTAGAAAACGGTCTTTTATCTTTAACAGAGATTCCAGATACAGAAACAAAATACAAAATTTGTAAAATTGTTAAAAAGAAATTAACAAAAAATGGAAATGTTCAATTAATTACAAATGATGGACGATCTATTATTACAACAAATCAAGCATATAAAACAAAAGCGTCAGTTAAATTAGATTTAGAAGATAACACCATAAAAGAATATTATCCATTAGAAAATGGAAGAAAAGTTTATGTTGTTGGTGGAAAACACAAAGGAACAAAAGGGACTATTGTTAATGTAACAAAAGGCCAAATGAACAAAGCAGATTTAATCAAAATAAAAATCGGCGAACACGAATATGAAACAACAGAAAAGAATGTGTTTGTTATTAATTAATATTTAAAAGGGAATAGTTATGTCAGAAACAAAGCAAAATAATATGAAAGAAATTTTTATAGATAAAGTTACTGTAAATATGGGTGTTGGACAAGCTGGAGAAGAATTAGAAAAAGGATTAAAGATATTAGAGCTTGTTACAAAAAAAAAACCAGTAAAAACAATTGCAAAAGTAAAATTGCCAACATGGGGTATTAGACCAGGACTTCCAATTGGAGGAAAGGTTACATTAAGAGATCAAGAGGCAATAGATTTTTTGGATTTGACATTAAAAGCAAAAAGTTATAAATTAAATAAAAAATCATTTTCAAATGATGGTAATTTTTCATATGGAATAAAAGAATATCTTGATGTTCCTGGAATCAAATATGATCCTAATTTAGGAATAAGAGGTTTTGATGTTTGTGTATCTTTGAAAAGAAAAGGATATAGAGTAAAATTAAGAAAATACAATTTTGCAAAAATTGGAAAAAATCATCAAATAACAAAAGACGATGCAATTGACTTTGCAAAAGAAAAGTTAAAGGTAGTGATTGTATGAACGATACAAATTATAAAAAACTAAGCAAGACTAGTAAAGATCTAAAAAGATCAAGAAAATGTAGATTTTGTGAAACCCAAAGAGGTTTAATAAGAAAATATAATTTGTATATCTGTAGAAGATGTTTTAACGATCACGCAGAAGAACTTGGATTTAAGAAATACAATTAAACGGAGAATTAAGTTTTATAATATTTATAATTATTTAGGTGAAAAACTATGAGTTTAAATGACCCAATATCAGATGCGTTAAATAACATTTATAATGCAGAAAATGCAGCAAAACAGGTTTGCGTATTAAACCATTCAAAATTTTTGGAAAACATCGTAGATCTATTAAAAAAAGAAGGTTATATCAAACAATATAAATTGCAAGATAAAAAACCAGTAAAACAACTAGTAGTCTACTTGAATGGAAGAATAAACAAATGTAAATCCATAAAACCAAGATATGCTGTAGCAAAAACAGAATATGATAAATATGAAAAATCATATTTAATATCTAGAGAAGTTGGAATGTTAATTGTGAGTACAACAGAAGGAATTATGAGTCACAAACAAGCAAAAGAAAAAGGTCTTGGTGGCAGATTAATAGGATATATTTATTAAATAAAATAAAAAGGTTGATTTTTGTGAAAACAGACAATACCATAAAAAAAAGAGAATTAAAGGAAATCACTTTAGATTTATCTAATGATGTTAATGTAAATATATTAGAAGATTGTATAATTTTTGAAAAAGGCAAATCAAAAATTCAAATAAAATATAATCCAGTATATGTTTTAGTTAACAAAAAAGATAATGCTATTGTAATTACTCCAATAAATTCAAGAAAAAGAACAAAAGCAGTTTTAAACACAACTGAAAAATTAATAACAAATGCAATACATGGTTTAGATCATGAATATGTTTATAAATTAGCAATAGTTTTTTCACACTTTCCAATTACTGCAAAAGTTGATGGCGAGTATGTAATTATATCTAATTTCCTTGGAGAAAAAAAGCCAAGAAAAGCAAAGATTCTTCCAAATTGTCATGTTGATATTAAAGGAAGAGATGTTATTCTTAAATCAATAGACAAAACAGCAGCAGGACAAACAGCAGGAAATTTAGAAAAAGCAACAAAGGTTAAGAAAAAAGATTATAGAATGTTTGATGATGGTTGTTATATTGTAGAAAAACCAAAAATTGAAAAGAAAAAATAATTATTTGATGTGATAATTTATGAGTAATGATACACCAAATTTCAGGGGACACTTCCCATTAACAAATAGAAGAAAAAAAGGAAATAAAAAACTTCAAAAATGGAGATATCCACAAGGTATTGATAGACACATGAGTACCAAGAAAGGTCCTCAACCAAAGATTGGATATGGTCATAAAAAAGAAGATAAGTTTAAGCACCCATTAGGTTTAAAAGAAATATTAATTAAATCCAAGACAGATCTAGAAAAAGTAACTCAAAAAGATATATTGATTAGATTTTCTAGTACAATAGGAAAAAAGAAAAAAGAAGAACTATACAAAATAGTTAAAGAAAAAGGGCTAAAGGCACTTAATTAAATAACAAAGGTGTAATTTTTATGAAGTTAAATAAATTAAAAGATTTTGCGTCAAAAATAATGAATAAAAGTAAACATAAATTAATTATTGACCAAGAAAAATATTTAGAAAATAAAGATACTGTAGATAAGGCAATAACAAAAGAAGACGTAAAACAAATAATCAAATCAAGAGTTGTTAAGAAAAAACCAGACACAGGACATTCAAGAGGAAATGCAAGAGTTTTGTTAGAAAAGAAAAAATTAAAAAGAAAAAGAGGACCTGGTAAAAGAAAAGGAACCCCAAAAGCAAGAAATAAAACTAATGTTTATAATTTAAGAGTTAGAGGTCTTAGAAAAAGATTAAGAGAATTAAGAGACGAAGACAAATTAAATGGAAAAAATTATAATACAATTTATCGTAGAATTAAAGGAAATTACTTTAAAGGAAAGAAACACTTAGAAGAATATGTTAATGGTGAAAATAAATGACAAGCGGACCAATTTATAAAGTTCCATTTAAAAGAAGAAAGGAACAAAAAACAAACTATAAAAAAAGATTGGCAACCTTAAAATCAGAAAAGCATAGATTTGTTGCAAGACTATCTAATACTAGATTTTTTGCTCAAATTGTTGAATATAGTAAAGATGGGGATAAAACACTATTGTTTGCAGATTCAAGAGAATTAAAAGCACTTGGCTGGAATTATAGTTTAAAAAACACATCTGCAGTTTATTTAACAGCATTATTATTGTCAAAAAAGGCATTAAAAAATAAAATCCCAGAAGTAATTTTTGATTTAGGTGCAAAAAATTATAAATCCAGATCAAAGATATTTGCAGCACTTAAAGGAATTGTAGATTCTGGACTTCCATGTCCGTATGATGAGAAAGCATTTCCTGATGAAGATAGAATAAATGGAAAAGTTTTATCTGCACATACAAAAAAAGAAATGAATAAAGAATTTAATTTAATAAAAGAAAAAATATTAAAAATGTGAATGTTAAATGACTCCACAAATGAGAAATAGAGAAAGAACTCAAAGAAGAGAGAAAAGACCTGAAGCTGTTTTTGATAAAGAAGCATGGATGCCAAAAACAGAACTTGGAAAAAAAGTTAAAAGCGGGCAAATTTCATCAATTGATGAAATATTTAAGTCTGGTAAAAAAATTATGGAAGCAGAAATAATTGATTGCTTATTTCCAGATTTACAAGTAAAAACCGTTGATATTAAGAAAACCACAAGAGTTACAAGAGCTGGTAGACATTTTTCATTTAGAGTAAGTGTAATTGTTGGAGACGGTAATGGACATATTGGTGTTGGAACAGGAAAAAATATTGAAAGAATAACTGCTCAACAAAAAGCAGTAAAAAATGCAAAATTAAATATTGTTCCAATTAAAAGAGGTTGTGGAAGTTGGGAATGTAATTGTACAAAGAAACACTCTATCCCATTTAAGACAATGGGAAAATCAGCATCATTAAGAGTAGAGTTGTTACCAGCTCCTAACGGTGTTGGACTTGCAGTAAGTGATACTATTAAACCAGTATTACAAATTGCTGGAATTGTTGATATTTGGTCAAGTACAAGAGGATCAACAGATACAAAATTAAACTTTGTAAGAGCAACAGTAAAGGCATTAGAAAATTTATCTTCATTTAAATTTGCTGATGAAAAAGAAGCAATTAAAGAAACAGAAATAAAAGAATAAAATAAAAATTGGTAGAAAAACTATGTTTGCAATTATAAGAGTAAGAGGGCCTGTTAAGGTCAATGAAAAGATAGAAGACACTATGAAATTATTACATTTAACAAGATCAAATCACTGTGTAATCTATAAAGAAGATAAAAAGATCAAAGGCATGGTTCATAAAATAAGAAATATGACAACCTTTGGAGAAATAGACAAAGAAACTTTAAAAAAAATGTTATTAAAAAGAGGATTTGTTTATAATGAAAAAGGCAAACTATTAAAATTTAAAGATCATTTTACAGATGAAAAAAAAGTAGATAAAATGATTGATGATATTTTAGAAAGTAAAGCAAAATTATCAGATTTTGGCAT
>JAQUVR010000010.1 GCA_028693335.1 Candidatus Iainarchaeum sp.
AAAAAAATTGATTTTTTTTTAACAGGTGCAGATGTTATTTTTTCAGATGGATCTGTAATGAACAAAATTGGAACACACACAATTAGCATTGTTGCACAAAATTTTAAAACTTCGCATATTGTTCTTACAACCACCCATTGTTATGAGACAAATGATCTTTTAAACATACGAGGATTAATAGAAGAAAGAAAAGACACAGAAATTTGGGAAAAAGAAACAAGACCAGAAAATTTGTTATTTAAAAATCCAGCATTTGATATTACACCAAATGAATTAATTGATAAATTTATTACAGAAGTTGGAGTTTTTTCACCAGAAAGTTTTTCAATATGGGCACAAAAAAAAAGGATTTAAAATTGGTTTTTTAAAAGAAATCTCCTATTCCTTTTTGTTTTGTATTTGTTAATAATTCATCTTTTGTTATATTAAATTCTTCTAAAATTGGCAAAATTGCTGGTAATAGTTGATTATTAATATAATAATTAGAATCATATTCTTTTTCTTTAACAAATTCAGCTAATTTTGCTTTTTGTGAAATAGTTGAGCCATTTTCAGTTATTACATATTCAATTAGTTGACCGGTTTTTATTTTTTTTCCATTTTCTTTTGCAGAAATTACTGCAGACATAACAGGATTAATTGTCTTATAACTAGAAACGCTTTTTCTTAAAAAAGTTTGAATGATTAATTTATTTATTGGAACATCTTTTTCTTGTAGATCAGATATTACATTTTTTATAAAGACAACTGCTTTTTTTGGATCTTGTTCTTTTAGTATTAATTTTAGTATTTCTTTTTGAGTTTCTTTTACTAAAATACACCAATCACGTCTAACATATTCAAAACCTTTTATTTTTAAATTTTCATTAAAGTCTAAAAGCGCATATTTTTTTTTTGCAGCTTTTTCTTTATCTCTTGACCTCACAAAAATTCCAGACAGATAAATTTCTTCTAATTCTAAATACATTTCTTTTGGCAGATTTTCTGAAATTTTTGAAATATCTTCCATTAATTTATCTAAATTATTAAATTGTATAAAACAAGAATCTGTGTCACCATAAAGAACAGTATATCCTAAATTTTCAAAATCTGTTATCACTTCTTGGATCTTTGATCTAACCAAATGATACATCATTTCAAGTGCTTGCTTGGAATACCATCTAGATCCAGAAAAACCCATATACCCATAGGTTGATGCCAAAAGTATTTTTTGAGCATATTGTCTTGCATATAAAGACCTATATTCTTTTGAATTTTTTGAATAAGTCTTCATTTCGTCTTTATTCTTGATTCTTTGAGTTAATAGTTGATTAACAATTATTGGAACAAAACCCTTCTTATTATTACAAATATAATTTCCTAAAACTGATTTTTTTAAAGAAAGATCAATATCTTTACAACAAGAACAATTAATGGTTTCTGGACTTATGTTATATGACATTAAAATAGATATGTGGTAACTTCTAAAATCCAAAACTGCGATATTTTTGTGAATACCAGCAATTGGTTGTTTTACATATGCACCACTAAAAGAATATTTGTTTCTTTCAATTATTTCTTGTTCTGATGGCCTATTTGGAATAACTAAATTATTTTCTAAATAATATTTAATAAACTGCTTTTCAACTAAACTTCCAGCAGCAGAATAAAGAATATCTAAAATTGGCGCATTTAAATAATCCGCCATTTCAACAACTAGATCTTGATAGTTTTTTGCAAGATCATATGTTGCAATTACATCATCTAAATTATATTCAATAATTATGTTATAATCATTTTCAAGATATGCTTTTCTCATATCTTGAGGTGGTAATGATTTTTTTGTGTTGTTTGTTAATTTTGTATAAATTGTATTTAGATCTAATTTTGGCTGATTAAAGACTTGTAAATAATTCAATTGTTTTAATATTATATAAACATCAATATGTAATAAATTTTCTAAACTTATTCTCTTACTTGGATTTTTGTGAGAAATTAATGGACTATTAGAAAATAAAAACTATTTTTTTGTGTGGGAAATATATGCTTTTTGAAGATAATCAAAATCAAAAACGCCATTGTAAGTATAAATAATATCTGGATCTTCTTTTTCTACAAAATCCAAAAATCCATTTATTAGATCCAATTCATTTTCATAGAATTGTACTTTTGTTTTTTCAAGAGAATATTTTTCTTTTTCCTTAATATCTAATGATTTCTCTAAAAGAAAAAAAACATTTTTATTAAGATATTGATCCATATAACTAATAGAAATAATTTTGTCTTTACCTGGTGTTGGAAAAGCTAAATTTTTTGAAACTAAAACTTCTATATCAAAACAGCCAGTATTTAGTTTTTGCAAATCTGTTTTGCCAAGATCAATAATAGAATCAATTTCATTATTTTCATTTAAATAAAATTCAACTAATCTAAAATTAGATAAGTCATTGTCTAAAAAAAATCTATAAATAAATGGAATATCAAATTCATAGATTTTATAATTAATATTTAAATTAATCTCTGAACCTAATAATTTTTGTCTGACTGATACTAGTTCAGAAACAGAATTAAAAACACATTTATAACAAAATCTTAAATTATTTTTTTCAATTTTTTCAAATTGTTTTAAAGATAAACAATCTTTGATCTGTTCTTGATTATCTTTACTTAATTCGCTTTGCGTCGCTAAATAAAAATAAGGATAAAAATTAACAACAAAAATTTTTTTTTTATTATCAACTTTTAGGGTGCAAAACAGTTTATCGTTTTTATAAAAAGAATTAATTAATATTCCTTGTTTTTTGGTTTTGCAATCAGTAATCTTTTCTTTTTTAAATAAATTTAACATATAACAATCTCACAAAGAAAAAAATTAAAGGGCAAGACCAAATACCCATGAAACAAAAGAAATCAGAATTAATAATAAAATTACTAAACCTAGTTTGCCAAAAAAGTTTTTTACATCGTATACTGTTTCAACAAATGCAAACATCATACAAATTATATATATGAAAAACACAATTGTAAAAAGCAATAATAAACCTAAACCAATATAATTAACTGTTGTTAATGTTGGCAAAAATGTTTCACTAGCAATAATTGCTGGATTTAAAAAAACACTTTGCATTAATGTAATTAAATTTGGGAAAAATAATAGAACAATCATAAAAGAGAATAAACCATAAATAATTACTGGAATTCTAAAAGATGCCAATGCAGATAACACTTTTTCTAGTGGTCTTTTTGGTAGTTTAGTTGAACTTCTAATAAAATACATTGTTAAGAATATTAAAAGACCTAAAATAAACCAGCTAACAAAAACACTAGAATATATGTCTGCTAATATTTGTAGTCCCATTTTTGGGATTTTTACAATAATATAAAAAATAATATTTAATAAAATTACTAAAAAAACAACACCTAATGCATTAAAAACATCAACTTTATTATAAAAAAATTCTACTAGTGCTCTTGGACCTCTTTTTTTTTTTCCAACCTCTGTTAACATAAATATTTCTCCTCTAATTTTATAAATCTAATATAATATATTATAGTTAGACTATATTTAAAATGTTAACTATTTTATTTCAAATTAAGAAAATATTTAAAAATAATCTGAAATATAAATTAATAAAGATAAAAAATGGAAAAAAAACAAGTATTTTCTAAACCATTTAATTTAGTTTATGAAAAAGATTATCCAAATCTATTTATAGGACCAGGAATTTTCTCAAACTATGATCTTGCAAAAAATTATTCTCCTAATGATTGGATTAATAAAAAAACAACAGATATAGAAAAATACAGATCAAAACAAATATTTTCATTTAAATCTGTTCACAAAGAAGATACCAGAAACCCAAATAAAGAATTACAAGAATTACAATTACTTGCGCAATCAACAAAAACAACAGAATTGGAAATTGATTTAGAAAAAACACCAAAAATGATTAAAGAAAAAATAAGTGGAATTAATAATTTTTCTTATGAATTAGAAAATATAAAAATTATAGATAATATAAAAATACCAAAAATCATTGATAAAGTTGTAACAGATACAGATCTTAAAGCAAGAGAAGGAATTATTAATCTTAATAAAAAATTACAAGATGTTTATAAAATAGAACAAATATTGTCTGCAGGGTTACTTGGTCAAAAAAATAAACGAATTTTAGTACCTACAAGATGGGCAATTACTTCTGTTGATGACATTGTTTCTAAAGATATTGTAAATAACATAAAAAGTAATCCATTGATTGATAAATATCTGGTTTTTTGTTATGAATTTTATAATAATAAATTTTATATTTTATTTATTCCTAGAAACTGGGGATTTGAACAAATAGAAGAACAAAACAATTCTTTTTGTATAGATTATGAAATTAATGAACCCAGAAAGATCTATGCTGACTCTGTTACTGGCGCTTATTATGCGTCAAGATTAGAAGTTGGGAAATATTTAGATAAAATAAAAAAACAAGCTACAGTAATTGTTTTTAGAGAAATAGAGCAAAGTTATTTTTCTAAAGGTGTTTGGGTAATAAGAGAAGCAGTGAGATTAGCATTAGAAAATGAGCCATTTATTTTTGAAGATCTAGAATCTAGTCTTAATTTTATTGATTCTTTAGGCATTAGAAATGGTATTAATTATTGGAAAGAAAAATCATTTATATTAAAAGAAATTAAATGTCAAAAAAGATTATGTGATTTTTTTAAAACATAAACTAAAATTATATCTAATTATAAGAATAAAATAAATCCAATAACAATTACAAACAATTCCACACCTAAAATTGCAATAGTTACTTGATATTCTTTAGCACGTTTGCCGAACCATTCTGGAATCCACATCATTATGTGTGTCCAAGAATATATTTTATTATATGGTTTTTTTAAGGTGCCATCTTTTTGTAAATTACCAAGAGATCTAACTTTTAATCCACCTCTTAATTTTAAAAGTATTTCTATTGCCCATGGAATAAATATGAAAGTTGCAAACATTTCGACATTACCAACAATTGCAACAGTAGCATAAACTGCACCAAATAAATATGTCAATGAATCTCCTGGAAGTATTTTTGCAGGATACCAATTATTAACTAAAAAAGGTATTATTGCAAAACAAGATATTAAAGAAATTGCAGCGGCTTCTATTCTATTATTTAATAAACAAAAGACACCTAAAAAAAGAGTAATTAAAAACATAGATCCAGATTCTAAGCCATTTGTTCCAGCAAGCATATTTGTTGCATTAGTAAAAACTATGAAAAATATTGGAACAAAAAACAAAGGATAAAAATAACCTAAATTAATAGAACCAATAAAAGGAAGCGTAATTAAAAAATCTCCAACTAATAAAGCCATTAATGGAATTGCAGCAATAAAAGTTAATATCGGCTTTGTTATTTGAGTTAATCCAACTCTTATTTCTAAATCTCCATAAATATTTTTCACTGGTTTTTTACTTAAATTAATATCATCAAAAAAACCAACAAGCATGGCAAGTAAAATAGAAAGTAAGGAAACCAGTATCAAAGAATTATTTATTGGAAAATAAAAAATAGAAATTAATAAAAAAAAACAAACCCCAATTAAGATACCTAAAAAAACAGGAAACCCACCAGATTGTGGTAAAACTGGTTTTTCTTTTTTTTGTTGATCTATTGCAATTATGTCTCTATATATAAAAAAAGTCTTAAAATAGGATAAAAAAAATATAGAAATAATTAACCCTAACAAACAAGACAAAATTAAGATTGTAAGAAAAATCATTTTATTCTTTTTTTTAATTATTTATAATTTCTTTATTAACCTTATAAACTCTCACATCACCAGAAGAATAAACAACCTCTGCTTGTTTTTCTAATGATGGATCATTAAACCAAGTTCTTACAAATATAGATCTATTTACTGCGGCATTAAATAAATATATTGCAGAACCATCTAAATCACGATATAAATATAATGGAGTCCCTTGATCAATCATTGCAGGAGTGGTTGTCCATTTTTCAGAGATTTGCAAAAAATCTGCTTCTGTAAATGGTTGATTGCCACAAACATATGTTACTGTGTTTGTTATTGGTGTTGTCCTTTTTTGACAAGCAACTCTAACTGATAAATATTTTTGAACTCTTGGATCTTGAAAATTAATAGTTAAATTTGCATATAATGCTAATGCACGGTGTTTTTGTAATGTCTTACTATCTACCATTATATAGTCAGCATCATATTTTTTTAAAAGCGCTTTACTTTCATTAATATCATCAGTTAAGATAAATTTTGCAAAATCACTTGTTGCAGAAACATTGGAATTGGTATTGTCTGAACTTGCTTTTCTTTCAGTAAAATATGTTATCCAATGACCATAATCCCACCAATTAAATATTTTTGAATCTTGTGCTGTGTTCTCTTTTACCCAATTCATTGAAGATAACCAATCTGGCTCATTTTCAATTGGATTTACTTTTGTGTTTACAAAATGTATGCTTGCTGCAATTGACCCAATTACTAAAAACAACATAAAGAATGCAAATATTCTTTTTTGTAATAGAGATTTATCTTCTATGAATTTATAAGAAATAAAAAACAAATATGCACACCCAGCAGCAATTGGCAAACCCAAGGTATATGTAAACTTTAGTTTTGTCCACGCCATAAAGGTTGTTATCAAAAGCCAATAAAATATTATTAACGTATAGTAATCTGCTGGCTGTTCTTTTCCTTTTTTTGTGAATGCAGATTTAATAAAATAAATTATAATTAACGGAATTACTAAAAACGGAATGAAAATTAATAAACTATATTTTTCTAAGAAAAATTGTCTGCCGGTATTTTCTTCGCCAACAGTTGCACCAACAACATCACTTTCTACAATTGTGTTTGAATTAATTCTTTCTAAATTAGTTTCATTTATTGGCAAATATTGTGTCACATATTGAGTTGTTCTATTAATCCAAACCGTTCCACCACTTATTGTTGTAAGTGATGCAAATAATAAAAAAGCAATTGAAAATATTATCGCAAAATTAATTATTTTTTGCTTTTTTTCTTTTCTAATTAAAAGATATACAATTTGTGTTATAAAATATGCAATTAAAACCAATGGAATTAACAAAAACATTTCCCAAGTAATTGCCATTAACCAAAAGAAAAGTCCAGCTAATATTGAATAAATAATTGAATTAATTTTTAGCTTATTTTGAAGTTTTGATTTCTCAATAGCCATAACCAAGAAAATAAAACCAACAACCATCCATAAAAATCCAAGTGCATCTTCTTCAAAAAATCCTGCCATTGTTCTATATACAAACGCAGGAATAACTGCAGCTAATAAACCCATCATTATACCAGTCTTTGTGTCATACATTTTTTTACCTAAAAAAAACATTGCAACTGAGATTAATGCACCAAATATTGCTGGTAAGACTCTAGCGTAACTCATTAACAGTTCTTTACTATAAGAGGCCCCAAAAGTTGTGATCTTATAAATCCATGAAGTAAATGTCCACAAAAAACTTGGCCAACCAGTATATGAAGTTCCACCAGTTAAATAAAAGCCTAATGGATCATTTGTTGGTAAATTACCTTGTAAAACGTAGCCAGTTACTCTAACGTGCCAATAGGGATCATATTCAAATAGATAATTATATTTTAACAAATGTGCTCTTATTGCAAAACCTAAAACAAAAATTAAAAGCGCAATTAATAAAATCAATAGTGTTTTTTTTGTAATGTCTTTATTCATTATTAATCAAATCCAAAATAAAATAATATATATAATTACTAAGACATTATTATTAAAAATAGTAAGTATAATATTGCAAAAGAAAATAAATAGACACGATCTAAAAAAATAAATAATTATTTTAAAATAAAAATAAATTTTTAAAAAAAAGTAATATAAAAGTTAGCAACTGAATTGCAGCTCCAAGAAAGAACTTAGGGCCAACAACAACGGTGACAATCTTAACTTCTGGGTTCGGAAAGGGTCCAGGTGTTTCCTTGTCCCTATGATCGCTAACAATATAATTATGAAAGATAAGGTTTTTAAATAAATCGTTAAACCCAATTTATCTAAGAAAAACTTACTTTTTCTCCTTTGCACCAGAGATGACTTTCTTTAATTTATTTAATCCTTTTACAATGTCTTCTTCTGATTTTGCACCAGCACAAATTAATTTTCCATTCTTAAATAACAACATAGTTAATTTTGGATTAAATAATCTTACAATTGCACCAGGGAATTGCTCTGGCTCATATTCAATATTATCTAATGTTACTGCTGCATTAAAAAGATCTATCTGCTTATTTAAACTAGATGTTGCTACTAAGTTTACAATTTTATAACTAACTCTTTCTTTAATTGTTACGTTCTTTTGAACTTCGTTAATAATTTTTGTTGCTTTTTTTATTGCAGCTTTAATATCTTTTTCACTAGATGCTCCAGAAATAATTATATTTCCATTCTTAAATAATAACAAAGATACCTTTGGTTCAGCCATTTTTAAAATAGCACCTGGAAATTGTTCTGGTTCATACTCCACTTCAGGTATTGCTGTTGCTAAATTGTATAAATCTAAATTTGCCCCTAAACTACTTGATGCAACTAAATTTACTATCTTATAATCCATTTTCTCAAACCCTCTTTTTTATTTTAAAAATGTTATAAACATGCAAAGTTTGTTTTTTGCACAAAAGAAACATTTATATATAAATATATTTTATATATAAAAGGGTTTATAAAGGTATACAAAATATTTAAATACCAAAAAAAGAAAAATGTCAAAAAAAACCAAACAAAAACACACTAAATTGTTTGGGGTTTGTTGGTAATTGACAGCAAAAAGTTAGCATATTTTTTACAAAATAGGTGCTATATAAAAACTTACTGCTCCATAATTATTAATATACTTAAAATACAAATATAGGAAGTAGATGATAAAATGGCAAACAAAAAAGCAAAAGGAAAAAGATCATTAACAAGAAGTAGATATAGAAGAAATGTAAGAGACAAAACAACAGTAAATGAAATGATAAAACCAATAAAGGTAGATGATGTTGTACAAATAAATGCAAACAGCTCTGTACACAATGGATTACCACATAGAAGAGTTGATGGGATTACTGGAAAAGTAATTGGATTCCAAGGAAATTGTCCTATAGTTCAATTAAAAGATGGTAATAAATCCAAAAAAATAATAACACACAGAATACATTTGAAATTATTAAAACAGATTGCAAAAGGTGGAAAAAATGCAGAATAATGCAACATATGTCGAAGATGTTTCACTAACAGAGATAAAAAAAGTGTTATCTGAAAAATCTAAAGAAAAAGAACTTAATTACGAACAAAAGATGGCATATGAACACGCAAAACAATTTGCAAAATTAACTATTGCAAAAGCAGAGAAATTAAAAAAAGAGCTTTTAGAAATAGAAGATATAACCGATGAAGTTGCAACAAAAATTGTTGATATTCTACCTAATCAAATAGAACTAGATTTAATATCTGAAAAAAATAAATGTATCAATGACGACAACAAACAAAAAATATTAGATTTAGTAAGCAAATATAAAAAAGAAGAATAAAGAATATGTTTTCACAAATAAAAAAAGAAGCGATTGTGCTGGATAAAACAACCAGAGAGATACAATTCAAACAAACAGTAGCAATACAATGCATCGGCACATCAAATTTTTCTTTATTGGAAGTATATAGTGATATGCCAGTAAAAATACAAGACACTATAACAACAGAAGACGTTGTTGTTAAAAGAATAACATACGAAAAACTGACAACAATTGCAAAAAACGAATTAGAAAAAACAATAGAAAATATTGTTAAGAATAACACAGATAAATTCGTAACCTTTTTCAACACAGCAAGACCAATTGGAGTTAGAAGACATCAATTGGATTTATTACCAATGATTGGTAAAAAACACAGACTAGCAATACTAAATTATTTAGAAAAAAATGGCCCATTTAAAAGTTTAGATGATCTTAAAAACATAGAAATGTTACCAGATCCAATAAAAATAATTACAAACAGAATAATGGAAGAAATTTTAAATGGAGATACAGAAAAATATCACCTATTTACAATGCCATTTATCAAAAAACAATAACTTTTTTTAAAGATGGTTTAAATGTTAAAAGATCTATACACACAAATGTTAAAATATAACTTTAAACCAAATCATAGATTAGATCAGAATTATATGATTGATGATTCTATTATAGATTTAGTAGTAACAGAACTAAAACTTAAACAAACAGAAATTATTTTAGAAATTGGTGGTGGAACTGGTTTTTTAACAAAAAAGCTAATAACCCAACCAAAAGTAATTGTAATAGAAAAAGACAAAAAAATGTGTGAGATTTTAAAAGAAGAAATTAATTCCAATAACTTAGAAATTATTAATAAAGATGTACTAGATGTTAATATAAAAGAAATAACTTGCGATAAAATTGTTGGTTTCATACCATATTCTATATCAAAAGAAATTATTGAAAAAATAATAATAACTAATAAAAAAACAGTCTTAATTGTTCAAAAAGAATTTGCAGAGAAATTAACAGCAATACCAGGTTTTAAAAATTACACAACTGTTTCTGTTCTTGCACAAAATTATTTTGATTTAAAGATTATTAAAAAAATAAGCAAAAAAAGCTTTTTTCCAGTACCAAATTGTGAATCTGCAATTATTTCTTTTGAACCAATAAATAAAGAGTATGATTTAAATTTTGTTAACTTCATTAGAGAATTATTTAGATATTCAAATAAAGATCTCTACAACGCACTTAGACTAATATCAAATAATATAGAAGATAAAACCTATTTAGAAAAAATAAAAAATATTAAAGAAGATTTATTAAAAAGAAAAGTAAAAGCTTTAGATTCAAATAACTTAAATGAAATTCATAAAAAATTATTTAAATAAAACTAATTCATCTCTTCCAAAATCATTCTTTCAATTTGAATTAAATCCTTAAGATTTGCATTTGCAAATTCTATTGCTTGATCTAATTTATCTGGATTATTTGCATAAATCTCAAATATAGGATCTCCAACTTTCAATTCATCACCAGTTTCACAAAAAAGAATTAATCCTGCTTCTTTATCAAATGGAGCACCAGCAAGTCTTGCTATTTTTGTTAATAAAGCAACATCCATATCAACAATTTTTCCAAGAGATTTATTAATTATTATATGCTTATTTTTTGCAATTGGCACATCCTCTGAACAAAATATATTGCCATCTTGTGCTTTAATTATTTCTTTAAATTTTTCTAAGGCTTTGCCAGATTTAATGGTTTCTCTTGCAAGATTATACCCTTCGCCTTCTTTAGTTTTACCAACAAGATCAAATAATTTACCTGCAATCTCACATGCTTTTTCTGCAAGATTATCAAAATATTTACCCTCTAAGATTTCTAATGCGGCTTTTGCTTCTAGAGCTGCACCAAATGATTTTCCACAAGGAACTTCTCCATTAGTTAAAACTATTCTAGCCTTTATTCCTAATTCTTTACTAATTACTAAGAATTTCTTTGCCCATTTTTCAGCATC
>JAQUVR010000011.1 GCA_028693335.1 Candidatus Iainarchaeum sp.
TCTCCAAGTTTATATTAATCCAAGCAATATTAGAAGAATTGCTTCTCTTACATATACTCCGTTTTCTGCCTGTTTAAAATATAAATTATATTTAGAATCATCTACATTTTTATCAATTTCATAAACTCTTGGTAATGGATGCATTACAAATAGATTAGGATTATTTTCATTATCTAATAATTCTTTTGTAATTGTATATTTTTTCTTAAGTTTTTCAATATCTATTGGTTCTGCAATTCTTTCTAGCTGTGTTCTTGTTACATATAGTATGTCTAGATCTTTTAAATTTCCAATTGGGGTATCAAGTATTTCATATTTTATTTTTTTTGAATCTAATATTTTTAGATATTCTTTTCCAATTGTAAATTCTGGAGATGAAATGAATTTTATTATTTTTGGATTATAAAGTGAGATTGCTTCAACTAATGAATGAACTGTTCTTCCATATTTTAGATCTCCAAAAAAGCCAATACTGATATCGTCTAATTTTCCAATTTTCTGTTTTATTGTAAATAAATCTAACATTGTTTGTGTTGGGTGTTGATTAGTACCATCTCCTGCATTAATTATTGGTTTATCTGTTATTTCGCTTGCAAATCTGGCAGCACCTTCAATTTTTGTTCTCATTATAATTAAATCACTATATCCTGAAACTATTTTTATTGTGTCACTAAAAGTTTCTCCTTTTTTTATTGCAGTTGTTTGAATATCTTCAAAACCAATTGTATTTCCACCAAGTTTTTTTGTTGCAGTCTCAAAAGACATTTTTGTTCTAGTTGATGGTTCGAAAAAGAGTGTTGCTATGATTTTTCCTTTTAAAAGATCTGTATATTTATCAGGGTTTTTGTAAACCTCTTGAGAAACAGATAAAATATAGTTGATCTCTTTAGTTGAAAAATCATGAATGGATATTATGTTCTTTATTTTATGGTCCATTCTATTTTCCTCCAAGAAAATTTCTGTTTATTTATTTAAATTATCAAAACATTTATATATGTTTTTTGTATTATTATTATTAAATAGTAATGATTTTGTGTTAAAAAGTTAAAATTGCCTATTGGTGATAACAATTATGAAAAAAATATTGATCTTGTTTTTTATGTTATTAAATCTCTCTATAGTCTTTGGATTAAGTCCGAATTTTTTTAATAATAATAGTTATTATGATCAAGTAGTAGATCTTGGTGTGTCAGACACAAATTTATCAGGTAATTTTTTAAGAATTAGTGTTTCTGATCAATCTCAAAATTATTTTTTAAATACCTATGATTTTTCTGAAGTTAATAGTGTTGAAGTTGTTTTTGATGTTTCTGTATCTTCTAATTTAATTGTTACTTATGAAACATTAGATCTAAATGAGTTAATACTAGAAACCTATGTTTTTCCTTTGAATCTAGAAATAATAGATCTTGGAAATTTGTATTTGTGTGATTCTATTAATTGTTCTTTTGATGAAATTTCTAATAATTATTTTGATAATAATACAGGGGTTTATTTATTTGTTGATAATAATTTAGATGTTAATTATTCAGTAGATGTTTTTTTTAAAGAAAATTTAGAAAATTCTCTTTTATTTTCAGAAAAAGATTTATCTTTTCCATATTTTGTTTCTGTTTCTGAATATGGGGAATATAAGTTGATATTAAATTATATTTTTGAAGATCAAATATTTAAAAAAGAAATTATTTTTTTTATAAATAACATATTGCCAGTTTCAGAAGAATACTTAAATGAACCAAATCAAAACATTATCTTTTACGATTCAATTATTGAAGAATCAGAAGATCTAAATCAAAGCAATGTTGTTGATAATAGCTATTCTTTGCAAAATAATGACTATGCGTCTAAAGATTCTAAAAACATAAGTTTTATTATTTTAATTTTAGCAATAATTGTTTTAATGCTTTTTATTGTTTTTTCCAATAAAAGAAATAGACGAAAAGATAGAAAAATATCTGCTATTTTGTTTTTTTTATTTTTTTTAAGTTTATTTAATTTTGTTTATTCTGATCCTCAGATTACTATTAACCTTGAAAGAGAAAATAAAATTAATGAAATTTATAGATATTATAGAACACAAAACACCATTTCTGATGATCTATTATTTATTTTTGAAATTAATAATGGTCAACCAGTAAATAGGATCATAGAAAATTACCAAATAATTCCATATGATACTGATGGCGTAAGAAGAACACCAACAATTAATACCACTCTTGCTCATAGAACAGTAAATAATCAACCAATTTATTCTATTGAAAACAGATTAGACAGAGTATATTTTTTTAACACTGCAAAAAGAGGAACAATTAACAATAGAAATCAATTCTTTTCTTGTTTTAATGCTGCAGACACTTATTATAGATCTGTTGATGTTTTTGATAATGTTACAATAGCTAATGAACAAGAAACAGTTAGAAGACTTTTTTTGCCAAGAACAGAATCTGAAGTTAAAAGAGGAATATCTACTAGAACAAATAACAACACAGAATTTTTAACAAATTGTTTTAATTTTTTAGTGCGCGAAAAAATAATTCTTCCATATGATATTTTATTATACACTAGAGTAGAACTTAGAAATATTCCAGAAAATAAAGACACTTATCAATCAAATGAACAAATAATTTTTAATCCACCTTTTTTAAATACAAATAAACCAATTAATGTAAGAATTTCTTTTAAGAAAACACCGATTACAATATCTTCACGATATACTTTGCCTTTTGGTTGTGAAAATCAAGAATTGGATTATTGTTATCTTAATAGACAAGATATAGAATTAATAAAAAATCAAAGTGATGGTGGAATTATTGCAACTCCAGAATATTTTCAAAGGAGAGCAAGATATTTTAATTTACTAAATCAATTTGATTTGGTAAAAAATTTTAGTGTAAAAAAAGTTGACGGAATAGATTTAAAAGAAGTTTTAGTTGCTGCTGCAATGAAAAGAGAAAATCTCTGTTTTTCTGAAGAGAATAAAGAATATAATGAAATAATTTTTGATGTTGCAAAAGCATATAACTTTACAGATGAACAAGCATTACAATTTTGGGCAATTGTTGCAGAAAAATCAAACTGTAATATTAATTATGATAGACCAAATGATGGGTTTTTAGGCCTTTCTCAAACTAGATTAGAAGATTATTATAAACAATATGTTGATTTAGATCCAAAAATGGCTCCACAACTAAAAGAAGAAGAAAATTTACAGTATTTAGTTTTGGGAGATTTTAGAGAAATTAACACAAAAAATATTGAAAAATATGGTAGAGATAATATAATTAGATTTGGTGGTTCTCCTGGAAAGATAAACACTATGTATTGGTATTATGAATTTCTTATTAAGGCAATTAAATCAAGTAGAGATAAGCACGGATCTTTAGTTTTATTTGCTGGTGCTGATTATTTAAAAGAAACGACAAATTTGGTTAATTTTTGTGATAATTATAATCGTGAAAATAATACTCAAAACAGTTTCTATAACTTAGACACTTTTATTTTAGATAATACAAAAAAAAATATGATTGGTGTGTTTGTTTTAGGAAATTTATTAGATCAAAAAAACATTTTAAAAACAGAAGAAATCTGTAAGAGTGTTGGTGAACCAGAATCTATAATTTTAGAACACCCTATACTTTATAATACTTTGACTGGAAATTATTGTGTAGATAATGGTTATGTTCCATCAGCAACATATCCAATAAATAAAACAATTGCTGGTGTTACTTATAATGGGTCTGGTGCTTTACTTTACAAATGTCAAAACAACAGAATCTATAGCTGTATTCCTGGAACAACAACAACTCAAGAAGTAGTTAGTCCCCCACAGGTTTTAAGAACAGAAATTTGTTCTGCTCAATCTAGTGTTTCTGATTTTAGGGTTAGAATTTCTAAGGAGTTTAAGATTTTAATTAATTATCTTGCAATAAAACAAAAATATCAAGCAAATAAAAACTATTTTGTGGAAAATGGTTTTTTGGATGGTCAGACAAATGACCAAGGCATAACTAATAAATATCAAGAATATTCTAGATTAAAACATAATTATCTTGAATTGAGAAAAGAAAATTATTTAAGAATTTTAGATACTCAAGATATTTCTTTATTAAAAAGAATTAATTCTAATTATTATTTTGCAGACACTTTAAAAAACACAAGATCATTATCATCAGCAACATCTGGGCGTTGTGCACAATTTGTAAGAGAATTTGGTGCAAATATTTTTACTTTAGATCGTTATCCTACGCCTGGTGCTTCTGCAGCCTGGACATATGACACAACACCAAGTGTAAGGCAAGGGTATAATTTAATTTGGGAATCTCCAACCGTTTGTTATAGTAAACCAGGAAACACAAGATTGTCAAGAAATACTTGTGTTGAAACGCCATCTGTTCAAAGTGAAACATTAGATTTAGATTTATTACCTGATGGTGCAATATTAGGGCTTTATGTTTGTAAACAACAACACACAAATAGTAGAAATGTAACTACTTATAATTTAGAATATACTCATGTTGGAACCTATATAGGCAAAGACCAACTAGGTAATCATTTGTTGATTCATATGGGCAATTCTAGAGCAATAGAAAAAATTAGTGATTATACTTCATTAAGATGTGGTTCTGGATTTTATCGCCAAATATTAAGAGTTTATGTTCCAAGATCAACAGGGATAACAAGTATGGAACAATTAAGAGAATTAAAACAGAGAAATTTATTACAACCAATTACTTGGGTAGAAAATATAGATAGATTAATTGATACCACAAACGGAGAAAATTTTGAAGCGTTTTCATACCCTGAATTAGATTCTCAAGATGATATTTATACTGAAGAAACTGAATCAGAATCTTTGGAACAAGAGAATAATGATGATTTAATTATAACAGAATAATTTTTTAATAATGATCATTTATGACTAAAGGAACAAAAATGTTAATCTCTGGAATAACTAAAAAAAATATTAAGCCTGCAAAAAAAATAGACAAAAAAACTTTTAATGATATAAAAGCACTTTTAGAATCTGCCAGAGAATCTTTTAATAAAAATCAAAATAAAAGAAATTGAGAAAAAATTAATTTTTCTCAGTATTAAGTGCTCTTTCTATTTCAGAACATTTTTTCTTACTAAAAAAGTCTATTGCTTCTTTTAGTTCAACATGGTCTTTTGCATACTCTTCTATAGAAATACCTTTTTTATATGCCTCACATGCTTGAACTAAAGCTCTGGCACCCTCTTGTGTTCCTTTTGGATGAGCATGACAACCAGCGCCCATAGTGGTTATAAAGTCTACTGAGCCCATAACATCTATAAATGGTTTTAGTAATGTAGGATTTAGTCCACCAGAAATTATAGGTGCACATTTTTTTACTCCTCTCCAAGAATCGTCTTTTAAGATAACGTGGCCAACAGAATCTTCTTGAACTAATTTTACAGAATCTTTGTCATCTTCTGGTATCTTTGACCAAGATTGATCAAAGAAATGACCAGTTGCAGAAAAATCTAAAATTCCATCAGCAGCAGTGACATCTTCTTTAGGGGTTCCGTCCATTTTTCCAACACCAGCAGTTCCAGTGTGTATTCCTGATGCTCCTGCAAGTCTTGCAAATTTAGATAGAACTAAAACAGAAAAACCAAATGGATTTTCTGGTCTTGTAAATGCTCCGTGTGCTGCTCTATGGAAATGTATAAATACATTTGGATATCTTCTTCTTAATGTTTGAACAGCCATCCATCCAGCAGTAATTCCATCAATTAAGAAAGCATATGATCCTTCTTCAAATCCAGCATTTATGATCATTTCACATCTATTGATCATGGTGTCAAAATCTGATGCTGAAACATTAAATGAATGAACTTTTTTTTGTCCTGTTTCTTTTACTGCTTTATCCATAGCTTCTTTTACATGTTTAACCATTTTTTCATAAGGGCAGAAATCTTGATCTGCTTGTGGTTCATCATTCTTAACAAAATCTCCACCACCAACCCAAAAATCATAGGCAACTTCTGCATATTCTGCACTTGTTAGTCCCATCTTTGGTTTTACTATTGTACCTAATATTGGTCTATCATAAACACCAAGATATTTTCTCATATCATCAAGAGTGTAACTAGGTCCATCAAATTGTTCTAACATTGCTGGAGAGAACCAAACATCTAATAGTTTTAGGGCTGACACTTCTTTCATTCCTAAAACATTTCCAACAACATAGGTTAAAATATTTTGAACATTTCCAATCCTGTCAAACAATCTCCATGGAAAAGCTATCCAAACAAGATTTTTTTCTAAATCTAGTTTGTATACTAAAGCATTCATTTCTCTTGAAAATGCAGTTTCAGTTTTTACCTTAAAATTAGTTCCTGTTGATGACTCTGCTGCAACTTCTGCTGCTGCTTGTAAGATGTTTAATGATCCTCCTGGTAAAAGATGGAATATACATAACATATATTCTCCATTTTTAACATTTGGAATCTCAAAATTAACATAAGCTTTTTGTTTATCATTTAATGATTCATATAATTCTTTTTCTGTTAACATTTTTTCTCCTCCATAAAATAATATAGATAAGAAGTAAGAAGTCTTTATATATTTTTGTTTTTAATTAAAAAAAACAGATCTGATTTTTAAACATTTCCATCTTATAGTTTTATAGTAAAATAAATTTACTAATTTTATTGCTGTTAAAGGTATTTTTTAACCGCAAACAACAGATTTTTGCCTTTTTTTAAGAAATCTGTGAATGTAAGGAGAGGAGTGTTTTTAGGTATGAACAAAAAAACAATATTGGTAATTATAGGTATAACTATAATTTTAAGTACTTTTGTTTTATTTGCAAAAGTTAATGCAAAAGAAAATGGATCTTTTGCTATATCACAAAGTGATTATTTTTCAAAAAACGGTTTTACAATTAAACCCATTGAGCCAAGTCAGCCAACTTTTTTAGATATGGTTAGATGTACTTGTAATGGAGAGGCTTGTGGTAGTTCTTTTGAAAGTCAACCAAACGTACAGGCTGGAAATTTGATTGTTTATTGTGCACAATTATGTTCTTGTAGATCTCATGTTGGCTTTACTTATGAAACTGAAGAATAGATTTTTTTATTCTTCTTGACTTTTTCTTTATAAATATTTTGATTATTTATTTTATATATGAATGATCAACTAAAAATAAAATTTGTGTTTGTTGGTAATAGACCAATTAAGAAACCAGAATTATTGAATAATGTTTTGTGTGTCTATCTAAATAGTGGCAGATCTTTTTTATTAGCCAGAGAGAATAGACCAGTTTTTGAATATTTATTAAATACAAAAAATAAAAAAGATCAATTACAAATTGTGGAATTACTAAAAAACAACTCTTTTTATGAATTTGTTGGATCTGTTCCAAAAATAAAAGAATATTGTAAATTGTTTGATTCGTTTAATGGTTTTGAAACAATAGATCATTTAGAAAAAGTTCTAAAAAATTTTGAAAAATGGACAAATGGAAATACTTTACAAAGACAAAAAGCAATTGATGGTTTTTCTAAGGAAATTAAACAATCTATATTAAAAGAATATTTTGCAAATTTAAATGTTAGACAACCAAACCCAGTAAAACCAACACAAAAAAAAAGAACAAATGTAACCACAAAGTCAAAAGTTAAATGATTGGCTAAGATAGTTTATAAATATTTTGTTTAGTTATAATTATTAGTGATAGACATGAATAATTTACACAAACTAATTTTTTTAATAAGCTTTTTTTTATTGTTATCTAACATCTATGCATATAATTTAGAAAATGGAAAAACATATTATTATGGCGCCATATTAGATATTGGGATATCAGATCTTAATTCTGTTTCTAATATAGATGTAACACAAATAAATTATGTTAATATTAGTGTAAGTAGTGATTATGAAACATATATTAGTTATGATTATAATTTAGAAGAAATATCAGAAATGCCAATCCAATTTGATAAAGATATTGCATCAAAATTAAGAATTAGTTATATCTTTTTTGATAATGTTGATAACATAATTAAAGAAGAAGAAATAAATATTAATCTTGTTGAAAATTTAGACACTAGTAATTTTTATTTATGTAGTGATAAAGATTGTCAAAAAGATCTGTTACCAAAAAATTATGATTTTTGGATTGATGATGCTATTTTTGTTTCTGCTGATAAGATTGATTATGAGAAATATAATTATAATATTTTTATACAAATAGATCAAGAAAATAATAATACTTTGTTATTATCAGAAGAAAACATTGTTTTTCCATATGAAATTTTTAATGATGTTATTGTTGGACATAATTATTATAAAATAATAATTGAAATGATTAGTAAAGATAATGAGATTTATTTACAAGAAATCTATTTTAGATTATCTAATTTAAAAGAAATAGAAAATAGGCAACTGGTTTCAGAAATAACAACTAACAATGAGACAACAACAAACATCTTACAGGAAAATAATAATTTAGAAACTGCTTCTCAAAAAGAGATAGATACTCAAAAAGCAGAAGAAATTGAATTAAATAAACAAGACACAAAATTAGATAATAAATGGTTTTTTGTGGTTGGATTTGTGGTTTTTATTTTAGTAATTTGGTTTTTAAGTAATTTAAAAAAACCTAAACAAAACAGACGAATAATTAGGAAAGAATATGAAAAATAATAAACTATTTTTTTTATTTTTATTAATCTTTATATTTACACAAGAAGTATATGCAATTCCACAAATACCAACAGACTTAGTAAATTATAATACAGTTTATGATATTTTTAATTTTTATTATCCAAAATTTGAAACCCCATTACAAATTCCAATAAATTATACTGTTTTAGATGATGGGACATTAGCAACAAGGAATATAGGCTATAAAGACATAATTATTGGTAATTTTATGCAAACGCCAATAGTAATTAATTCAAAATCAGAAGATCTAAATGTTACTGTAAGTTTAGAAAAAGTTTATTTTTTATCTAACAGATCTAATTTTTCAGTAGAAAATAATTGTTCTCGTGCAATTTTAAGATACTATACTGAATTAAATAATCTTTTTTTATCACCATACAATCCAAGGAACAAAGATGTTGTAATTGATAGAATTTTTGTTCCAAGAACAAAAGAAAGAATTATTTCTTTTTTATCATCAAATGGAGTTAATAATCCTGAAGATTGTCTATTTAATCTAGAAACAAATAGAAATCTTTATTCTTTTCCAGTTTTATTTAAATTAGAATCAAAACTAATTGGCACAAAAGAAAGTTTAGGCAAAAACTTTTCTTTTCAAGTTAAGTTTAATCCTGATTTTTTAAGTAATATAAAACCAATTCAATATAATGTATCTTTTAGAAAAGAACCAATAAGAGTGAGTTCAACATATAGTTTTCCACGAGGTTGTGAAAATAATCCTATTGTTGGTGCCTGTTATATTACTAATCAAGATATTATAAATTTTAATGAAACTAGTATTACTTCTCCAGAAAGTGTAGCAATAAATAATGAGATTTATAGTTTATTAAATAATTTTACTGCAGTTTCTTCATTTAAGAACAATATGTTTGAAAATATTAATACTCAAAACTTGTTAGTAGATTTATCCTTAAAAAGAGAACAATTTTGTTTTAGAGAAGAAAATGAGGATTATACAAAAGTTATTTTTGATGTTGCAAAAGCATATGATCTGTCATTAGAAGAAGCTTTTCAATTGTGGGCATTAATTTCTGAAAGATCTAATTGTAATTATAATTTGGATCCAACCTTATATGGTTTTGCTCAAGTTGATCTAAGGGATAGAGCTGATGGTAAATTAATAGATATTGAAGAAATTACAAATACCCAAAATAATCAAACCCCAGTAGATTCTAGTTGCTCTATGTGTGGTGATGGTTATTTTTTATCTTCTAATTACCCAACAAGATCAGCAGCTGTTGGTGGCCAAAATCTTTTAAAAGGACAAGTTTGTTATAAATGTGTCTCAGACACAAGAGTTGAGAGATGTAATCCAAATAATGGAATTGTTGGTGGTACTGTTAATATGCCACTTGCTTTAAAAAATGAAATTTGTCCAAATTTTGGTAATTTACCAGCAAATCAAACAAATATTTCTGATCAAATATCAAATACCATTCCATTACAATTAGAAGAGGAAGAGCAGTTTCAATATCTGGCTATTGGTGATTTTAATAATATAAATAATTATATTAGAGATAATTTATATAATGGAGATACTTATGCCTATTATAAATATGGAATAGATAATAAAATTACAAATTCTGAAACCTATTTTAATTTTTTAATTAATGCCATAAAATATAATTCTGATGAATATGGGTCAACTATATTATTTGCATCAGACTATATTAAAGCAATGAATTTTTTAGTAAAAAATAGTAGAGAAAAATCAGATAATGCTTTTGTTTTTGAAGACAATATTTTAAGCACGCCATATAGTTTAAATTCTGTTTATGTCTTATCTAATATTTTAAATTCAGAAAATACTGAAAAAATATATGAAATTGGAAGAAATCCAAATATATTTGAATCAACAACTTTTTTTGTAAAGGATGGTAATAATATAAAAACAACTAGAGATATAAGAGTTTTAATTAATTATCTTGCAATTAAGAGAAAATATTTAAGAGATCCAGAATATTTTTTAAGATTTAATTTAAGAAGATTTAATGCTAATACTCCTGATTTGACTTTAAAGTTAGAAAATTATAATAGATTAAATCACAAATACTGGGACGCAAAAAAAAATATTTATTTACAAACACTTGAAACTAATAATCAAAAATTAATGTTAAAAAAAAATATTGAATATTATAGTTTTGATAGATTATTATCAATACCAGCGAGACCAAATTATCCAGTGTCATATATTTTAGATTTTGGTAAAGAAGTTTATTTAGATGGTCAAGATAATTACATTGGTTTTGGGTTGCTTGCTTGGAATTTTGATACTAAAAGAGAAGCAATAGATAATTACAATTTAATTTGGGAAGCTTCAAATATTTGTAATAATAAAATTGTTTGTGATCAATCTGTTCCAACAACCAAAGATTGTTGTTATGAGAATAGATCTTTACAAGATGGGCGAACTTACTATCCTTATTTAGATGTACTTATTGATGGTGCGATACTTGGAATCTATAATCCAACAAGTAAATATAATGATGAAAATAGAGAATACACTCATTTGGCTATGTATATTGGAAAAACATCAGCGGGTATTCCTTTGATTATTGAAAGTACTGTTAATGGTCAAAAGATTTCTATTTTAAATAGAGAAATAAGGGATAGAGTAAAAAGAATATATGTTCCAAAATCAACAAATATTCAAAATATTAGATCAATTATTCAAAATCCATCAAGATATCCATCAACTTATGTAAAATTAACAAATGTTCAATTACAAGAGATTCAAAGACAAGAAAGAGAAAGAATAGGTGATAC
>JAQUVR010000012.1 GCA_028693335.1 Candidatus Iainarchaeum sp.
AGACTTTGTTGGAAAAACAACTGAATCTTTTAATTTTAAATGACCTTGATAAACAATGATATCTGCTGTTGTTCCAAGACCCTTAAGATCTCCAACCTCTAAAACTGCTGCTTGCATTTTATCTTCTGGATCTATTGTGATTTTTTTTCCTAAAAATCTTTGACTTAAAACTGATAAAAATAAAACACATTCAGGAAGGCCCCATGATTTTAATATAGATGTTGGAATTATTGCAACTGTTTTTGTAAAGTCTGTGACACGATCATATCTTTCTGCAAGATATCCTTTATCATAAAGTTGTCCAACAATTTTGTATATTTTATCATCAAGATTTTCTAAAACTGTTTTTGATTGATTATTAAAATTGGTAGTTATGTCATAATTTTCTTGATACCAACCACCTGGCATGAGATCTATTTTGTTTGCAGCAATTATAAATGGAACTTTATACATCTTTAAAATATTAAGTGTTTCTATATCTTGTGCTTGAAGACCTTTATTAATATCAACAACTAAAACAACAAGATCTGCTAAAGATCCACCCCTTTCTCTTAAATTGTCAAATGCATTGTGACCAGGAGTATCAATAAATAATAATCCAGGAATATTTAATTCAAAATTAAATTTTTTTGCAAGATGACCACAAAAATTATTAATCACATCTATAGTTATTTCTGTCGCGCCAATGTGTTGTGTTATTTTTCCTGCTTCTTTACTAACAATTGCAGTACCCTTGACTTTATCTAGAAAAGTTGTTTTTCCTGAGTCAATGTGGCCCATTATTGTTATTATTGGTTGTCTATACAAAATGCGATCACATTTTTATTTTTAAAAAAAAGAAAAATAGATGGGAAAAAATAATTTTTATAAAAAAATTATTTTTCAGATTTCTCTGCTTGTTTTTTCATATGTCTTTTCTTTTCTAATTGATAGGTTTCTGTCCATCTTGTTTTTAGAGGCTTATACTTTTTAGCTAATTGATTTTTCTTACATTTGCTTGAGCAAAAATAATATGTAGTGCCATCTTTTTTCGCATAGACAATACCAGTACCTTTTTCCATTTCTTTTCCACAAAATGTACATATCATTTTGTTTTCACCTTTTTTATTTTAATATGCTAATTTAGCGAGTTCTGATGTCTTTTGCTTCTGACTCTGGATTCATTAAAATTAAAATGTCTCCTTTTTTTACTACGCCTCTAACATTTCTTTTTTTTATTCTTCCTTTTTCAACACCATCAAGTATTTTACACAGAACTTGAGTTGCTTCACCACGAGAACCTGTTCTTCCAACAATTTCAACAATTTCTGCTGGAACACCTTCATCTGCCATATTTATTCACCTTTTAAAATCATTTATTCTTCTACTTTTGTAGGCTCTTCTACTTTTGGAGCAGATTCTTTTTCTTCTGTCTTTGGTTTCTCAGCTTTTGGTTTTGCTTCTTTTTTTTCTGCTTTTGGTTTATCTACTTTTGGTTTTGCTTCTTTTTTATCTTCTTTAACTGTATTTTCTTTCTTTGAAACAGTTCCAGAAATTTCTTCTACTTTGCTTAATAATCCACTAAATTCTTTTTTTGCAACTCCTTCATCTGTTATTGCAACTGAACTTGCTTTTGCTGATATTCCAACAATTTTACCTAATTCTTCTTTTGTACTTACATAAGTAAATGGAATACTTTTTTCTTTACAAATAACTGGCAAATGCATAATTATTTCTGCGGGTGAAATATCTTCTGCAATTATTACTAATTTTGCAATATTTCTTTCAATTGCCTTTGTTACTTCATTTATTCCTATTTTTATTTTTCCAGATTTACTAACTTTACCAATAACATCTGCTTGTAAAGTTTTTAAGTCTTCTGGTACTGAAAATTTAACGTATTCTGCCATAAAATAACCTCCAATTTTATTTTCATCGGCTTTTTTTAAAACTAAAAAAAGGTTTGCTTTTCTGATAATTTCTTTCTCAAAAAAACACCAATTATATAATATATTATATATTTAGGAATCTTTTTAAATAGATTTGTATAAACATATTTTTATGATTAAAAAAAAAAATAATGAAGATAATTTTAATAAAAAAATAATAGAAATATTAAAAAAAGAATCCAAAAAATCTCTTTGCCTAAGAAAACAAATAGGAGCAGTAATTGTAAAAAATAAAAAAGTTATTGGAAAAGGAAGTAATGGAAATTCAAAAAATATTCCTCCTTGTTCAATAATTGGATGTGCAAAAAACTATTTTAAATATAGACCTGGACAAAAAAATGAATTGTGTACAGGTATTTGCGCAGAACAAAGAGCTATTATTGATGCATTAAAAAAAGGACATAACTTAAAAAACGCAAGTATTTATTGCACTCACAGTCCATGTTATGCTTGTGTTAGATATTTTGTAGAACTGGACATAAAAAAGATATATTATATTGAAGAATATGATGATGTCTTTGCAAAACAAATAATAAAATTAGGAAAAATTCAAAAAGAAAAAATAACTTAAGCCCAGAATTGATCAAAATGAGTTGTAATTGCTTTTGTTAAACTTGGGTTATTTTTTAAAACTGTTAAATGATATATGTCTTTTGGTGTTGAAAGATCATTTAATGACATAATTATTTTGTTATTATCAATAATATATGCATCCATACTATGATCTTTCTCTTTAACTTGGAAGTTTTTTGGCATATCAAATTCTTTTGTATTTGGTTTTGTAATTAATTTTACTGCTAAATTTGAATTGTCTTTAACTTCATCAAAAGCATCAAATCTATTATCTAAATGAGTAAAACCGTTTATTTCTTTTTTTGCGGTTTCAAATTCTTGTGACAATAGTTTATTATAATCTTTTAAATTCCTTACTTGTAATAGTTTTTCTTGAGAAACAACATGACTTTTCCAGTTTTCTTTTACAAGAATGTCTTTTACTTGTTTATCAAGATCTCTAAATTCTTTTTGTTTTATATCTAAAAGATTTTTAAAAATATCTTCTGGATCTATAACCTTATATTTTTTTGGTCTACCATATACTTCTAAAACTAAACCCTTGTCTTTTAATTTTTCTAAAACATCATAAACCCTTGTCTTTGGAATTTCTGCATTTCTACTGATATCTGGAGCATCTGCTTCTACTAAATCAAATAGAGTAGTTAATGTCCTTGACTCGTATTCAGTCAAACCCAATTGTGACAAAAGATTCATAATTTTACTATTGTGCATTTTTCTCACATTTGTTTTTTGTAATTAATCACAAATTAATCTAAAATAATTAATTACCAAGTGTTTTTAAATAGTTATGATTTTTACAAAGTATTTTAAACAATTAAAAAAATCTTTAAAAAACTATTCTTTTTTTTCTTCAGTTGTTTTTTTAACGTCTACTTTTTCAGCAGGTTTTACAGCATCTGTTTTTTCAGCAGGTTTTGCTGTTGATGGTGCTGAAGTCATAGGAGCTCTTGGAGTTCTTGGTGTTCTTGGTCTTGTTACTGGTTTTGAAAGTGGAGGCCTTCTTGAAACTCTTCCTCTTTTTCTTGAACCACCTAAATCATCATCAGAATCTCTTTCACTTTTTTCTCCAGATTCTTGATTATAAACCAAATCTTCTACTCCATAAATATACTCTTTTTCGGATTTAATTATTCCGTGTCTTAATTGTAATTCTCTTACTAATAACCAAAAGAAAAGAGCAACAGATTTTCTTCCTTTATTATTATATGGAACAACATAATCAATATTTCTTATGTTACTAGAAGTTGTACATAATGCAATAATTGGAACACCAATCTTTGCAGATTCAACAATTGCTTGTCTATCTACATTAGGATCAGAAATAAAAACTAATTTAGGTTCAATAAAATGTTCTGATTCTGGATTTGTAAAAGTTCCAGGAATAAATCTATTTAATTTTACTTTATATCCAAAATTTTGTTCTAATATTTTTAAACCAGGTAAAGAATATTTTTTTCTTGAAACAAAAACTACATCTTGTGGATCATATCTATTAATAAAATCTATAACCAATTTTATTCTTTTATCAATATGTTGAACATCCATAACATTAATTTTATCTGGTCTTGATTTAAAAATAAACTTTCTCATAGCTCCATTTTTATATTTGGTGCCAATATGAATACCATTTTTTAAATAAAGATCAACATTTACTAATGTCCTTTGAGTTTGTGGACTTCTATTTTCTGATTTTGTTTCTGTTTCTTGATTAAATTTTTCTTTTTTTTCAGTAATTTTATTTCGTTCCATAATTTTTCACATTATATCTAATTATATTTCATTATATCGTCAATTACTTCAACATGTGTTAATAACATTCTTCTACAACAATATTTTTTTACATTTAGTTTATCTAGTGCTTCTTGTGGTGTTTTTTTTTCAATAGTAACTAATCTAATAAACTCTTCATAATTATTAGCAACTACTTGGCCACAAGAAAAACAACGTATAGGACAAATCATTATTAATTCACCTCTTAGAGTGTTGCTTTTTACCTCTAGCTCCCTTTCCTAATTGTTTCTTAGTTTCTTTTTGTCTTACGTCATCAACTAAAAGATGTCTGTCATACGCAACAAATTTTTCTTTAAGTTTTTCTTTATTACCATTAGCTAAAAGAATACCTTTTGCAACACAACTTCTTGCAGCTTGTGCTTGTCCACTTACTCCGCCACCTTTAATATTTATAAAAAAATCAAATTTGCTAAATTCTTCTTGTGCAATATGAGAAGGCTCTTTAACAATTTCTCTTTTATATCCAGTATAATAAACATCAATTGGAGTTTTATTTATATGAATCTTACCAGTACCTGGTTTTATAACACATCTTGCAACAGCTGTTTTTCTGGTTGCTTTAACTAAATAATTTTTTGCCATATTTTTTCACTCATCTCTTAAATTTATTTTTTAAAATATATTCCAAAATGATTAGATACTTGCTCTAAAGTTATAAAAGAAATTTTTGGAACAGAATTTTCTTTTGCCAAATCTTTTGCATATTCTTCTGGAACATCAATATATGCCTTTAATCTTCTTAAAGCACTAGTTCCTCTTGCATTTCTAGGAAGCATTCCTCTTACTGCAAATTTAACTATCTTGTCTGGATATTTTGGATATTTTGCATTCTTTGTTGGATTTCCTTTCCCTTTTCTTTCTGTTCTTTGATCGAATCTAGAAAGTATGTTTTTTTCTCTTCCACTAATTACTGTAGATCTACAATTAACCACAATAATCTTTTCTGTGCCAGTTAATAGTTTATGAGAAATATCTGAACACATTCTTCCAAGTATTTGATTTTTTGCATTTATTATTAATACCATTTTTCATTCACCAATATCATTTAATAATTTTTGATTTTTTATAATCAATTTTATCTGTTAATAAATCCTTTAATTTCTTTACTTTGCTATTAAGTTTTAAACTTGCATTTTTAGAAAAATCACCAGCATATATTGTTATTTTTTTATTTAATATTCCTGTTCCTAATAATTTTCCAGGAATAATAACAATATCTCCATCAACAACAGAATTTAATTTTTCTAATTTAGATAAATTTATTTTAGGTTCTTTTCTTCTAGGAGATTCTAAATTTTGTGCAATTGCAGAAAATATTTCTTTTTTATTTTCTTTTGCTGCTTTATAGAATTTATCTATTAATTCTAATTTTTGTATATTTTTTTCAGATTTTTTTTTCATATGTTTTTTTCACAATTTTATTCTTTTTTTAAAATCTTAAACATTATTTGCTGAGGGCAGGATTCGAACCTGCGAAGCACTAAGCACTGGATCTTAAGTCCAGCCCCTTTGACCGCTCGGGAACCCCAGCAAAAAAATATTATTTAAATTTCTTTTTAAGTAACATAAAATATTCTTTACAATATCTATCTAATGTTTTTACAATGCTATCAATCTTCATTTGTCCAATTAATTCAATACTTAATATATAATTATCTGTATCATTAAGTTTTAAACAGTTCTTAGGACAAGCATCAACACAAGCTTGACAATTTATACATTTTGTTATGTCTTCTACTTTTGGTTTTCCAGAAACTAATTTAATACATTTTACTGGGCAAGCATCAACACATTTTTGACAAGAATCGCACCCTCTTAAGACTTCTAACTCTGCCAATTGTTGATAACCTACAATTGCTGGATTAAATTTTGCGTGATCTGCGCCTTTGCCTAAAACTGCATATGCAGTTAAACTTATTTTATCATCTTCTCTTAATTTTGTAAGAGGGATATTATCATAAACCATTTTAACTTCAGGATCATTTGAAATTAAATCTCCAGAATAAACGGTACATGGTCCTTTTTTTTCTAATGTAAATGTTACTTTTTTTCCAGTAGTCTCAACAGGTGTTGTTATTGGACACAAAGCCAATCTATTTGCAAGCATTTCATCAAAAATAACAGAATCATTTTCAATAAAATCTATTTCGTCTATTGCATATATTGGTAAATTAAAGTTTATTGTTCTTCTAATTGCATTTAATGTTGTAGGATCTATATTTTCAACATAAAACCTATGTATTAAATTATCGTTATCTAAAAAACTTATTTTTACCATAATTAAATCACTATTTCTTCTTTCTAAACTTTTTTTGTTTTCTACAACCATCGTGTGGAACTGGTGTTGTGTTACTAATACTTAAAACATTTAATCCCGCTCTTGTTAATGTTTTAAGAGAAGATTCTGCACCTTGACCTGGATTATAATATAAATTTCCACCAGGTGCTCTTATTTTTACATGAATATTTCTTACTCCTCTGTCTCTTGCTTTTTCAGCAATAACTTGAGCAATTTTTGTTGCAATATAAGGAGATCCTTCCTTGTGTTGTGATTTTGTCATTTGACCACCAGAACATTTTGCAATTATTTCTGCGCCAGTTTCATCTGTAAGAACAATTATTGTATTATTCCTTGATGCAAATATATTAACTATTCCTGTTTTACCACTACTCACAATTATTCACCCTTAACTTCTTCTTTTTTTTGTTCTTTTAATACTGGTTTTCCCTTAGATTCTAATGACTTATCAATAACAGCTTTAATTTTTGTGTCTGTGTATGATATACTATCTCCAACAAAAACAATTGAACTTGGTGCTGTTCTTTTAACACCATTTACTGCAATATGCCCGTGTGTTATTAATTGTCTTGCTTGGGATACTGATAAACTTAATCCTTTTTTAAAAACTTGTGTTTGTAATCTTCTTTCCAAAACATCTGTTGCTTGTAATTTTAAAATATCTTCAACTGTGTGATCTTTTGTAAAGACACCCATTTTTACAAGTTTATTAATAATTTCTTTAGATCTTTTATTGTAATCATCAACACGACCAGCAAGTAATTGTCTTGCTTGTTTTCTTAAATTTCTTACTTGTGTTTCTGCTTTCCAAATTTCTTCTTTATTTCTAAGACCGTATTCTTTTATTAATTTTCTATCTGCAATAATTTTTTGTCTATCCCAAATTTTTCTTGGAACATCAAATTTTCTGCTTAATCTTTTAGGTTCACCCATTATTTTTCACCTTTTATTAAATATTTCACTTCTTCTTTACAACACCAACAACACCACTTCTTCTAAAAGTAGATCTTGTTTTTTGTCCTCTTACTGGTAGACCCCATTGTAGTCTTAATCCTCTATAACTTTTTATTTTTCCTAATCTTTGTAAATCTTTTCTTTCTGATAATTTCAAATCAGCCATAGTGTGATGAGCTTTTTCGCCTTCTCTTAACTTTGGTCTGTTTAATAACCATTCTGGAGCTAATTTATCAAAATTAGTTATTATTTCTTCTAATTTTTCAACATCTTTATCTGTTAAATGGCCAACCATATTAATATCTTTTTCTGTTTGTTTTTTAAATTCATTTTCAATAACTTTTGAAACTCTTTGACCAATTCCATATATTAATTGAGTACCTTGAGATATTGACATATAACCAGGAACATCTCTACTGGAAATTCTAACAATTTGTTTAAAATCTGCGCCTTCTTTAGATAGGTTTACATGAGCTGGTTTTGGCTTTACTTTTGATGATCTTAATCTATCTTGTATTTGTGGTGCATTATCTTTTACTTGTTTATTTCCTTGCTTATTTCCTTTTTTATTATCTTTTTTATTTTGTCTTTTATCATTACTTCTTTTTCCTTTATCTGCCATAAATATTCACAATTTTTATTTTATTCTAATGGAAATACTTGAAGAATTCCTATTTTTTCATCTTTATTATTTAATTTATAATAAACAAATTTGGAATCTAATTTTTCAATAGTAACCTTCTTTCCAAAGTTCTTTCCTTTCATAATTGTACATTTTTTTCCTACTGTTAATATTCCCATAAATCATCACATCATTCTATTTTCTTTAGAATCATTTTTACATATTTAATATATCTAAAATCACAATCTGCTTCTGTTTTTAAATTATTTTTTAACATAACTGCATCTTTATAAGCTACATCTCTACATTTAGGACAAAGAATTGGTGCCAATAAATTTTCTGGTCTTCTTTCTGTTTTACTTAATTTCTTTACCTCAAATGGTCTTTTCCCGTGTGGTACACCATGTATTAATGAAGTACAAACAGCACATGTTTGTTTTTTTGTTTTCTTTTTTACAATTCTTCTAACGGTTTTTCCACCAGGAGTTTTTATTGTTTTGTGTTTTTTATATCTTTTATCTGGACTTGGCATATTTTTTCACCATATAAATATTTTTTATTTTTTTAAATGTATTTTTTTCCAAAAACTTTATCATATACAAGATTAATTATTATTGAAAGTATAAAGATTATTGTAAAAAATGTCCAAAAACCTTTTAATTTAAATAATAAAAAATCAAATACAAATGTATTGTAATATTTGTTAATCAAATACAACACAGGCAAAGAAACTACAAAAGATGGTAACAAAGTCTTTAATGTTAAACGCATTTGTTTACCAACTAATTCCATAGATTCTTTTTGTTTTTTTTGAACCTCTTCAAACTTATGTTCTTTCATTAATTTTTTTTGTTCTTCGTTTAACTGTTTTGTTTTGTTTTTTATTGCAAAATATTCTTTAGGATCTACAAATACATGTTGTATTACTTTATTAATTAATGCAAAAAATAAAGATATTACAAAAATATCCAAAAATGGACTAATTAATGGTATCTGCATTCACTAATCACTTTCCTGCTATTTGTTTTAATAAATTACTTGATTCAAATAATTGTTCTTTTGCTAATTGCTCATAGAACCTATAAACAATACCAACAGTTAACAAAATACCTGTTCCTGTTCCAAGAGCACTAGTAATGTCTGCAAAAAATGCAAGCAACCCTACAAATATTGATCCTATAATAACTATAGTTGGTATATATCTTTTTAACACACTTGTTAAAACCCTTTCATCTCTTCTAAATCCAGGAATAGACATTCCAGATTTTTGAAGTTGTCTTGCAACTGCATCTGGGCCTTGACCACCAATTTCTACCCACAAGATTCCAAAAATAACACAAATAAAAACAAAAACAATCATATATCCAATTGCGTGCCAAATCATGGACATTGTTGCGGTTCCAAGTATTACTTCCTGAATTAAACCGTGTGGTGTTGTTAAAAAATTACCTAATGGCAACATAACAGATTCTAAAAAAGAACCCTTTGCCAAAACTGAAAACATTGAAATATTTGCAAATAATGTCGCTGCCAAAATAACTGGCATGTTTGAAACATACATTAATTTTACTGGAAATTTTGCACCCATTCCACTTCTTCCAACAGTCAATGGAATATTTACATGCATTGATTCTGCATACACAACTGCAAAGAAAACCAATAAAGTAAATAATATTGGCAATATTACTGCACTTAACAGATTAATGGTTGCACCAGTACTTAAATATTCAATACCTAAAAATAATAAACCTCCTGGATATCCAGAAGCGCTAATTGGAAAACTAAATAGTCTCCATATAATTTCTTGACAAACATTTGCTGCAATAAATAGTCCAATTCCTGAACCAATTCCATATTTACTTACAACCTCATCAAGATAAATTAAAATTACTGAACCTAAAACTATCTGAAATACAACCCAAAAAAACATTCCTGGCATTGTTTGCATCTTAATTGTAAAAATAACTGCTTCTACAACAGCTAAAATTATTGCAACCAATTTTTGAATACCTGAAAATTTTGCTCTATCTTTTGGATTTGAAAAGTCTAAATTAATTATTTTTACTCCGACCAACAATTGTAAAATAATTGATGCTAAAACAATTGGACCAATACCAAGTGTTATTAATGTACCAATATTACTTGCAAGAACAGTTTGATAAAAACCTAAGTTTAATGCGTTTTCTGGACTTAATCCTATTAGTGCTATTGTTCCCATTACAAAGAAAACAACTAACGCTATTAATGTCCAAAGTAATTTTTGTCTTACATTTGGTACTTTAACAGGATCTTTTACTGTTGGTAAAGCCCTTAAAATTGCATCAAAGAAACTCATTCAATCTTGCCCCCGATAGCTTCTATTTTAGATTTTGCTGTTGGTGTAATATATGTTGCATTTTTTATTGTAATTGGTTTTAATAAATTACCTTTTCCAATAATTTTTTGAATATTTAGTTCTTTTAAATCTATTTCTGTTTTATTTTTTACAATTTCATTTAATCTTTCCAAAGTAACAACATTTGGTTTTTCTTTAGGATTTAGAGTAACTTTTATTCCAAAGGTCATATAATATTTAGTAAACTTATGCTTTGTTGAACCTGCTCTACCTTTACCACCAGTACAACCAGAACCTCTTGCATTCTTTGTGTTTCCGTGACCGTGTGTTCTTTTTCCTCTTAACCTATCACATTTTGATTTTCCCATATTCTATCACAGTTTATAAATTTAAATCATTTTATTTAATAATTTATTAATTTCGGCGCCTCTATATCCTAGAACACCGCCCTCTTTAAAAGTTTTTTTAATACCTTTTCTATCATATCCTTTTCTTGGAGGTCTTAGTCTAAAAACTGGCTTAATGCCAAAATCTGATAATTTTGCTTTGCTTTCTAAAATATCATCAATCATTTTATCTACTTTTTTTTCATCTGTAAAATGATCTTTAAATTTTAATAGTTTTCCTTTTTCATTATAAACAAATCCTCTTTTTAATAACATTTTTTTTAAAGTTTCTTTGTCTATTTCTCCAAAGGTTGTCATGTTTCTTATTTTATGAACCATGCCTTTGATCTTTTTATCTTCTTTATAGATTACACAATGATTTGATCTTGTTAAATGTAATAATTTCATAGTGTCTTCTATCTTTTCATTGACCTTAACAGGCCCTCTTACTCTTATAATTGCAAACATAGTTTTTCTAGATCGGAAGA
>JAQUVR010000013.1 GCA_028693335.1 Candidatus Iainarchaeum sp.
TATTAGTTGATGAAGTTTATCTAAGATCTGTTCTTAAAAAAATAAAAGATAAAAAACTAAAAGACAATTTGTTAAAAATATTAGAATCTAATTTAAGACAAAAAAGAATAGTTAAGACAAAAGATCTGGGAATAAAGGATGTTTATAATATAACAGTTAAAGGCAATCACAATTATTTTGTTTTTACTACAGGTTATGTTCCAATATTAGTAAATAATTGTCATGCTGCAATAATCGCTAGAGAACATGGAATCCCTTGTATTGTTGGATCTATGGATGCTACTGAAAAACTAAAAACAGGACAAACAGTTACCATTGATTGTTCTGGTGGAGATAATGCTTATGTTTATGATGGCAAAGTATCTTTTGAAAAAGAGATAACTGATATTTCAAAAATGCCAGAGACTAAAACACAAATAACATTAAATGTTGGAAACCCAGAGCAAGCATTTGATCTTAGCTTTTTACCTAACGATGGTGTTGGTCTAGCTAGAGAAGAGTTTATTATTAATTCATGGATAAAAATTCATCCACTTGCATTAATTAACTATAATAGACTTACAGATAAACAAGTTAAATGGAAAATAGATGAATTAACACCAAACTATAAAGACAAATCACAATACTTTGTAGATGTTCTTGCACAAGGAATTGCAAGAATTGCTGCTGCATTCTATCCAAAAAAAGTTATTTTGAGATTATCTGATTTTAAATCAGATGAGTATGCAAACCTTATTGGAGGAAAAGAATATGAGCCAATTGAAAGTAATCCAATGATCGGTTGGCGTGGTGCTTCAAGGTATTATCAAGGAAATTATAGGGAAGGATTTAAACTAGAGTGTAAGGCAATTAAAAAAGTAAGAGATGAATTTGGTTTAAAAAATTTAGAAATAATGATACCTTTTTGTAGAACACTAGATGAGGCAAAAGCAGTAATTTCTGAAATGAAAAAAAATGGGTTAGAAAAAGGAAAGGATGGGTTATATGTTCATTGTATGTGTGAGATCCCTTCAAATGTTATTTTAGCAGATGAATTTTTAGATATCTTTGATGGATTTAGTATTGGAAGTAATGATCTTACTCAATTAATTTTAGGACTTGATAGAAACTCAGAACTTTTAACAAACATTTATGATGAAAGAAATCCAGCAGTAAAAAAAATGATTAAAGAAGTAATTGAAATTGCAAATAAGAAAAAGAAATATATAGGAATTTGTGGTCAAGCACCATCAGATTATCCTGACTTTGCTTTGTTTTTAGTTGAAAATGGAATTAAATCTATTAGTCTAAATCCAGATACTGTTGTAAAAACAAAGCTTGCAATTGCTGAGCTAGAAAAGAAATCAACCACAAGATCTACCTCTTTAATTAGATCTGCAAAAGCATTAATGAAAAGACCACCAAGTTCAATTATAAAAAAGAAAACAAATAAGAAATAGTGTTTTACACCATTTCTTGGACACCTCTTTTTTTCCTTTTTTATTTGTTTAGAATAATATTATAAACTTTTAGATCTTTTATTTTCTTATTATGCTTAATAAAAGATCTCTCTCCCCATTGATCGCAACGATCTTACTAATTGTAGTATCAGTAATATTAATAACTGTGATTTTAACTTGGGGCTCTACTTTTGCAAAAGAACATTTGTCTTCTCAAACAATAACCATAAACAAATCTGATTTGACTGGGTTAATTATAAGTAGACCTATCTCAAATAATCAATTATTTTTAAATAATCAATCTTCTATAGATTTAAATATTATTGGTTATAATATAATTTTACCGACGAATCATTATCTATTTGATGATTTTTCAAATAAAACATTTTATTTAGATTCTCCGTTTTATTTATCTAAAAATTCACAAGAATTATTAGTTGTTGAATGTTTTCCATCAAATAATTTTTTCATAAATCTTTTAACTTCTGAAAATAATTTTATTAAGGTTTCAGTTACTACTAACATTACTTTAAATCCAGAAACTAGTAATTTTATTCAAAGAGTGAAAAATGATGGTGGTGTTATAGTTGATGTTTGTGCAATAGATAATAGAATAACATTTTTAAAAGCAAATGGACTCTGGGAAAAATTAAGAGGAGAACATTCTTTAAATTTTGGAATAAAATTTAATTCTTCTAATCCAAATTTAGTTGAAAAAATTTATTCTATAAAAGGAGAAGATGATTTTTTACAAACAAATCCAGATCTTCAGGGGGAATTTTTAGAAAATGGTTTAAATCAAAAGGCAATTTTAAAAATTACAAATAAAAATCAAGTATATGATATTATTAATGATGGTAAAAAATGGATTAGACATGTAAATAAAATGGAACACTCTGTGGTAGTTAAATATCATTCTTTCCCATTAGATCAGATTTTTTATACTATTAATTTATATTTATATAGCAATAGTCAATCAGATTATCCTAGTGTGTATTTTGGATTAAATGTTGCTGGTTGGAGTTCAGCAGATAATGCCTCAAAACCAGGATTTTATGTTAAAAAAAATACTGTTGAAAGAGATTGGCAACAATCAAGTACATTAATCCCAAATGATTTTATGGTTTTTGATTCTTTTTGGGATGTTGAAAATAGATCAATTAAACAACACTTAAATAATAACTTGGTGCACATTAGAACGGTTTTAACTTCTGGGTATACTGCAGATTATGATGTTACTGCTGCACAAGTTATTAAAAACTATTCTGCTCCCACCTTTGAAATTCCAACAAAAGAATATGCCCATTTTTCTTTCTGGAATTTAGTTATGTCTGATGAACAAAGATTAAAAAATTATAATTGGCATAAAAATTATTATGAATTAGAATAAGATGAGTGATTTGAAAAATAAAAAAAGTTTGTCCCCATTGATCGCAACAATATTATTAATAGTTGTATCAGTAATATTAATTAGTGTGATCTTAACCTGGGGATCAAGCTTTGCTAAAAACAACACAGAAAAAGCAAATACTTTTTTAGAGTCCTCAAAACAGATTCCAAAAAGTGGTGTTTTTTGGCTAGATTCTTTAATAGGAGATAAAGTTATTCTAAAAAATAATCTGAGTTCTTCAGTAGAGATTAAAGGATATAAAATCTTAAAAACTGATTTTAATTCAGATTATTTTTGGTTAAATAGTTATAGATCTTTAGAGAATAATCTGATTTTTAATGCATCTTCACTAAACTCTATTCCTTTAGTGTGTGTTCCAGAAAGTAAGTTTTTTTTAGAGCTAATAGATGTTAATGATCAGCCCTACTCTATAGAGATTAACCCAAGAGGTAACAGCTCTTACACAAAATGTAATGCTTTTAATGTTCCGTTGTGGGAGTTTGAAGAGGTGAGTGGATCTTATACTATAAATACATTCACAAAAGAACAAGGTGATTTGATTACTAATGGCGGATTTGATATAGACACAGCATGGATTAAAGAAACAAATTGGTCTGTTTTCGATGGAACTGCAAATGCAAATAATGCTAACGGTTCAGCAATAAGACAAAATAATATATTAATGGTAAATAAAAAATATTTGGTTATTTTTGAAGTTAAAAATTATGTTTCTGGATTTGTTAGGTTTTATACCGGAACTGGTGCAGATGGAACTAGTAGAAATTCAAATGGTTTATATTATCAAACAGTTTATGCAGCTACCACAAATTTACAATTTATTGGTGCTAGTTTTACGGGGTCAATAGACAATGTTTCAGTAACTGAAGTAGATCCTTTAGAAACAATAACAGACGGAACAAAGTATCTTGAAATTATATCTTATACTGGCACAAGTTTAATTTCTTCTGAAAATAAACAAGTTTATGGGGTTTGGGAATTTGATTTTTATTATACAGATATATTTGGATATATACTATTTATAAATGATGATTTAAATAATGGTTTATCTAATACCACAGGATATACCCTTGTATATAATTGTACTGGCAATAATGATTTTACTTTACGCAGATATGTTTCAGGAAGTGTTTCTGCTGGTTTATTTACTTCTTCACAAAATGTTCTTTCTAAAAATACGTGGTATAGATTTAAAATTATTAGATATTTAAATAATACTTTTGATATTTATTTAATGGGTGGGCAATATGGAGATAATTGGATAAAAATAAATTCTACAGCAATTACGGATTCAAGTCCAATAATAACTTCAAATGCTTTTTCTATTTATAATCCAAGAGTTGGAGATAGAATTGCAAATCTAAAAATAACTCCGGAGATCGAGTAATAATGTTTAAAAGATCTCTCTCCTCATTGATCGCAACTATTTTATTAATAGTTGTAAGTGTGATATTGATCACTGTTGTTTTAACATGGGGCTCAGACTTTGCAAGAGAACATTTGTCTTCTCAAACAACAACCATAAACAAATCTGATTTGACTGGGTTAATTATAAGTAGACCTATCTCAAATAATCAATTATTTTTAAATAATCAATCTTCTATAGATTTAAATATTATTGGTTATAATATAATTTTACCGACGAATCATTATCTATTTGATGATTTTTCAAATAAAACATTTTATTTAGATTCTCCGTTTTATTTATCTAAAAATTCACAAGAATTATTAGTTGTTGAATGTTTTCCATCAAATAATTTTTTCATAAATCTTTTAACTTCTGAAAATAATTTTATTAAGGTTTCAGTTACTACTAACATTACTTTAAATCCAGAAACTAGTAATTTTATTCAAAGAGTGAAAAATGATGGTGGTGTTATAGTTGATGTTTGTGCAATAGATAATAGAATAACATTTTTAAAAGCAAATGGACTCTGGGAAAAATTAAGAGGAGAACATTCTTTAAATTTTGGAATAAAATTTAATTCTTCTAATCCAAATTTAGTTGAAAAAATTTATTCTATAAAAGGAGAAGATGATTTTTTACAAACAAATCCAGATCTTCAGGGGGAATTTTTAGAAAATGGTTTAAATCAAAAGGCAATTTTAAAAATTACAAATAAAAATCAAGTATATGATATTATTAATGATGGTAAAAAATGGATTAGACATGTAAATAAAATGGAACACTCTGTGGTAGTTAAATATCATTCTTTCCCATTAGATCAGATTTTTTATACTATTAATTTATATTTATATAGCAATAGTCAATCAGATTATCCTAGTGTGTATTTTGGATTAAATGTTGCTGGTTGGAGTTCAGCAGATAATGCCTCAAAACCAGGATTTTATGTTAAAAAAAATACTGTTGAAAGAGATTGGCAACAATCAAGTACATTAATCCCAAATGATTTTATGGTTTTTGATTCTTTTTGGGATGTTGAAAATAGATCAATTAAACAACACTTAAATAATAACTTGGTGCACATTAGAACGGTTTTAACTTCTGGGTATACTGCAGATTATGATGTTACTGCTGCACAAGTTATTAAAAACTATTCTGCTCCCACCTTTGAAATTCCAACAAAAGAATATGCCCATTTTTCTTTCTGGAATTTAGTTATGTCTGATGAACAAAGATTAAAAAATTATAATTGGCATAAAAATTATTATGAATTAGAATAAGATGAGTGATTTGAAAAATAAAAAAAGTTTGTCCCCATTGATCGCAACAATATTATTAATAGTTGTATCAGTAATATTAATTAGTGTGATCTTAACCTGGGGATCAAGCTTTGCTAAAAACAACACAGAAAAAGCAAATACTTTTTTAGAGTCCTCAAAACAGATTCCAAAAAGTGGTGTTTTTTGGCTAGATTCTTTAATAGGAGATAAAGTTATTCTAAAAAATAATCTGAGTTCTTCAGTAGAGATTAAAGGATATAAAATCTTAAAAACTGATTTTAATTCAGATTATTTTTGGTTAAATAGTTATAGATCTTTAGAGAATAATCTGATTTTTAATGCATCTTCACTAAACTCTATTCCTTTAGTGTGTGTTCCAGAAAGTAAGTTTTTTTTAGAGCTAATAGATGTTAATGATCAGCCCTACTCTATAGAGATTAACCCAAGAGGTAACAGCTCTTACACAAAATGTAATGCTTTTAATGTTCCGTTGTGGGAGTTTGAAGAGGTGAGTGGATCTTATACTATAAATACATTCACAAAAGAACAAGGTGATTTGATTACTAATGGCGGATTTGATATAGACACAGCATGGATTAAAGAAACAAATTGGTCTGTTTTCGATGGAACTGCAAATGCAAATAATGCTAACGGTTCAGCAATAAGACAAAATAATATATTAATGGTAAATAAAAAATATTTGGTTATTTTTGAAGTTAAAAATTATGTTTCTGGATTTGTTAGGTTTTATACCGGAACTGGTGCAGATGGAACTAGTAGAAATTCAAATGGTTTATATTATCAAACAGTTTATGCAGCTACCACAAATTTACAATTTATTGGTGCTAGTTTTACGGGGTCAATAGACAATGTTTCAGTAACTGAAGTAGATCCTTTAGAAACAATAACAGACGGAACAAAGTATCTTGAAATTATATCTTATACTGGCACAAGTTTAATTTCTTCTGAAAATAAACAAGTTTATGGGGTTTGGGAATTTGATTTTTATTATACAGATATATTTGGATATATACTATTTATAAATGATGATTTAAATAATGGTTTATCTAATACCACAGGATATACCCTTGTATATAATTGTACTGGCAATAATGATTTTACTTTACGCAGATATGTTTCAGGAAGTGTTTCTGCTGGTTTATTTACTTCTTCACAAAATGTTCTTTCTAAAAATACGTGGTATAGATTTAAAATTATTAGATATTTAAATAATACTTTTGATATTTATTTAATGGGTGGGCAATATGGAGATAATTGGATAAAAATAAATTCTACAGCAATTACGGATTCAAGTCCAATAATAACTTCAAATGCTTTTTCTATTTATAATCCAAGAGCTGGAGATAGAATTGCAAATCTAAAAATAACTCCGGAGATCGAGTAATAATGTTTAAAAAATCTCTCTCCCCATTGATCGCAACTATTTTATTAATAGTTGTAAGTGTGATATTGATTACTGTTGTTTTAACATGGGGCTCAGACTTTGCAAGAGATAAACTATCCACCGCAAAAACCATATCCACTCAAACTACAGATCTAACTGGTTTAGTTTCTTCAAGATCAATTTCTTCTCAAAATATTTTAATATCTAATAATTCTTCAAAAGATCTTAATGTTACGGGATATAAGATCATCTCTTCTATAGATCATTATCTTTATGATTATTTTGAAAATAAAATATATAATTTAGATCAACCATTAATCATTAATTCAAATTCAGCACAAAGTTTACAAATAGATTGTTATCCAGAAAATACATTTTTTATAGATCTTTTAACAGATCAAAACATTTATGTAAGAACACAAGTTCTTGTAGGATCTATAAATGATATAGATCCTTTGAGTTGTGGATTAATTAGCTATTGGAAATTTGATGGAGATACAAAAGATAATTTTAAAAAACACGATTTAACAGTAGTAGGAAACACTCAATATGTTGATGGTGTTTTAGATCAAGCATTAAGTTTTACTAATTCTAGTTATGCTAGAAATAATTCTTTTTATTTATCTGCAGACCCTAACTTTACTATATCTACATGGGTGAAAAAAACAGACCTTATTAATCAAAGGGGGGTCTGGGGCATAGGTAGTGGAAGTTATGAAACTATGTCTGGATATAATAGTGTTGGAGAATATATTGGAGTTGATTTCTGGGCCAGAGCCACTTTTTATATTCAAGAAGAATATCCTATAGATGAATGGATCTATGTAACCTGGGTTAAAAAAGCCGCAACTTTTTCAATAGATTCTTTTGAAATATATTTAAATGGACATAAAAAAAACCTGTTTAGAAGTAGGGGTTCTATACATTCTGTAACAACAACAAACGGAATAACAATTGGGGGAATATATCCTAGTAGCACATTTTCAGCAACAGCGGTTTTAGATGATTTTAAAATTTATGATAGGGCTTTAACTTCTGAAGAAATTTTAAAATTATATAATTTCTATAATAGTTAATAAACTAGATAAACATGTATAAAAAAAAATCTCTCTCCCCATTGATCGCAACTATTTTGTTAATAGTTGTAAGTGTGATATTAATCACTGTTGTTTTAACCTGGGGATCTAGTTTTACAAAAGAAAAACTATCTACAACCCAAGTAATTCAAAATAAAGATTTTACTGGATTAATTACAAGTAGACCAATTTCTTCTCAAAATATTTTAATATCTAATAATTCTTCAAAAGATCTTAATGTTACTGGATATAAGATCATCTCTTCTATAGATCATTATCTTTATGATTATTTTGAAAATAAAATATATAATTTAGATCAACCATTAATCATTAATCCAAATTCTGCACAAACTTTGCAAATAGATTGTTATCCAGAAAGCTCTTTTTTTATAGATCTAATAACAGATCAAAATATATATGTAAGAACACAAATATCTGCGAGATCTATAAATGATGTAGATTCATTAAAATGTGGGTTAGTTCTAGATTTTGATTCTATTAATGGTGTTTTAAATGAAAACACCGGAAAATCTTTTACGCCATATAATATAGACATTTTAGATCTGGGTAATGGTTATACTTCTGCAAGTTTTAATGGTACAAATAGTTATATTAGTTTTGGAAATCCAGAAAGTTTAATATTTGGAGAAAAACCATTTAGTGTTGTTATTTTATTTAAAACAAACTCTGTTTCTACTTCTCAAGCAATAGTTTCAAAAGGATATTTGTTTGGAGGCACTCCGTTAGATAATAAATCCTGGTCAATTGGTTTATTAGGTTCTAGTTCAAGAATCTATTTTGACACATATAAAACCGGACAAAGAAGGGCATTAGTTTCAATAAATTTAATAACTACTAATTGGCAGTATTTAGTAACTACCAGAGATCAAGAATTAGGAAAAATTTATTTTAATAATTCTTTAGATATTTCTGGGCCTGTAGTAAATCCAATAGAAGATTCTTTTTATAATCTAATGATTGGAAGAATAGCAATATCATCAATTTATTATTTTAATGGTTTAATACCTATTGTAAAAATATATGATCGTGTGTTAACAGAAGAGGAGATCTCAAATCTTTATAATAAAACAAAAGTAGTTTTTAATTAATCTTATTTACAAAGATCAGTTATCTCTTTTAACAACCTTTCAAACTCTTTAAAAGTTAATTGTTGATCTTTGTCAGATCTTGCAACTTTTGGATTATTATGAACCTCTATAATTAATCCATCTGCTCCAAGTAATAACGCTGCCTTAGAAATATCAACAACATATCTAGAATTTCCTGTTGAGTGTGATGGATCAAATAAAACTTTTTTGTGATTTTCTTTAAGCTCTAATATTGAGGATAGATCACTAGTAAATTTCATATCAGAATCTATTTGTTCAAAAGTTCTTATTCCTCTAAGACAATACCAAATGTTTTTATTTCCAAACTGTTCAATATATTCTCCAGCTTTTAAAAATTCAGAAATGGTTGAAGAAAAACCTCTTTTTAGTAATATTTGTTTTTTATCTTTTTTTGTAATTTTTCCAATTTCTTTTAACAATTCAAAATTTGTCATGTTTCTAGATCCAATTTGAATAACATCAATTTTATCATAGTTATTTTTAAGTTGATCAATTGATAATACTTCAGTAACTGTTTTTTGATTATTTTTTTTTGCAGAATTATAAAGAAGTTCAACACCAAGCTCTCTAAGCCCTTGAAAACTTTTAGGGTCTGTTCTTGGTTTAAAACAGCCACCTCTTAGATATTTAATATTTTTTTTTGCTAAAAAATTTGAAATCTTTTCTATTTGTTTTTTAGATTCAACAGAACAGGGCCCAGCAATTATTATTTTTTTCATATTTTCTCTTAAACAATTTATTTTATAAATATAAGTAACTAATAATATACTTAGTACTAATAATAATTAAAAAGGGGGTTATTAATATATGGCTATATTATACATACTTTTGATAATTTTAGCAGTGATATTATTTGTTAGCTTTTTAATTTACAATGGCTTAATTGCAGCAAGAAATAAGGTAAAAAATGCATGGAGTCAAATAGATGTTCAATTAAAAAAAAGATACGATCTTGTTCCAAATTTAGTTGAAACAGTAAAAGGCTACTTAAAACACGAACAAGGTACATTAACAAAAATCACTGAACTAAGAACACAAGCAATGCAAACTAAAGACAGAAAAGAAACAATGAAAGCAAATGAACAAATGTCTAAAGCAATTGGTGGACTATTAAATGTTGTTGTAGAAAACTATCCAGATCTAAAAGCAAGTCAAAACTTTTTAATGCTTCAAGAGGAATTATCAGGGATTGAAAACAAGATTGCTTATTCCAGACAATATTATAATGACACAGTAATGGATTATAACAACAAAACAGAAATGTTTCCAACAAACCTGTTTGCAAAAATGTTTAATTTTCAAAAACAAGAGTTTTTAGAAGCAACAACTGAAGAAAGAAAAAATGTTAAAGTTTCTTTCTAATTTTTCTTTTTTTAAATCTATTTTTTTTGATATTTTTAACAGTGTATTTATGACTCTGGTTAATTTAAAATAGTTAATATTTATAATACTTTTATTTTAATAATAAATATATATTTATATATAAACTTAAAACAGATGACTGGATATGAAAGCAGAAAAAAAAATAAATACTAATAAGGAATCTAATAAAGATAAAAATATTTTTTCTAAAATATATGGCTCTTTAGAAAAGGGCTATAATAATTTTAGTGATTGGTTAACTGAAAAAGGAATACCAATAAATAAACTAAACCAAGCACTAGAAAAAAAAGGAATTCCTCCTTTTGCATTAATGGGGTCTATTCTGCTTTTAATTATCATTATTATTCTGTTTTTAATATTTGGTTTTTCTGCAAAAATGGAGTTAACAACCAATTTTTATGATCCAAATGGCGTCATATTAAATTCTGTTTTATTTTCTATTCGTGATAGTGATGGAATAGATGTATTTACTCCAAAAGAGCCAATCAATAATGGTCAAAAGCTAAAAGTACCATTATCCTTAGGAAAAACATATACTGTTGTTGCAACAAAAGAAGGATATGATATGCTAAGTAAGTCATACACTCCAACAGAAAAAAAAGACACAATTACTTTTAATTTTTATTCTCAATTACAAATGGGTCAATTAATAGTTAGACCAATAGATAGTTATACAAATAAAGTTATTCCACAAGTAAAAGGAACAATAAGATATACAGACAAAGGAAGATCTGTAGAAAACATTGTTACATCCAATGGAAATTCTGATCTGTTATTTGATGCTCCATTATCTACAAGACTACAAATCACTTTAGAAGCAGATGGTTATCAAACAACAACATTTGATT
>JAQUVR010000099.1 GCA_028693335.1 Candidatus Iainarchaeum sp.
TAATGATGAAAGTAACATTAAATTTATACCAATAGAACTATTTAAAGCAAGTAAAAGACAAGCAAAATTATTTTTAGAAACATATAACAAAGGAGATGGAACCAAAGAGTTTAAAATATCAACAACATCTCCAGAAATATTATTTGGTTTGCAACATATGTGTGTGTTAGCTGGTTATGGATTTACAACACTGTCAAGAAAACCAACTATTGGCACAAAATCAATCTTTGTTTTAAGAATTATTAATCATAATGACACCACAATAACAAATATTAAAAAAATAAATTATAATGGAGTTATTTGGTGTCCAAATACAGAAAATGAAACAGTTATTGCAAAAAGGAATGGCAAGGTGTTTATTACTGGTAATACCCCATTTTCGAATATAACTTTAGATCTAACAATCCCATCAACTCTTAAAGATCAACCAGTAATAATTGCTGGTAAACCAATGGATAAAACTTATGGTAATTTCCAAGAACAAGTAGATATTTTTAATAAAGCACTTTTAGATATTTTTTATGAGGGGGATGCTGGTGGAAATATGTTTTCATTTCCAATACCAACAATAAATGTTACAAGTGATTTTAATTGGGATAGCGATCTTGCAAATAAATTAATAGATCTTACAATTAAATATGGAACTCCTTATTTTGCAAACTTTGTAAATTCTGATATGAAACCAGAAGATGCAAGAAGTATGTGTTGTAGATTAAGACTAGATAATCGTGAACTTCAAAAAAGAGGTGGTGGGTTATTTGGATCAAATCCATTAACTGGTTCTATTGGTGTTGTAACTATTAATTTAGCACAAATAGGTTACCTCTCAAAAACAAAAGAAGAATATTTTGAAAAACTTGGTTATTTAATGGATCTTTCAAAAAAATCATTAGATCTTAAAAGAAAAATTGTTGAAAAATATACAGAGGATGGACTATACCCCTATTCTAAATATAATCTTTCAGAAATACATGATAGATTTGGATCTTTTTGGAAAAATCATTTTTCTACAATTGGTTTACTTGGTATGAATGAATCAGCAATTAATTTTTTAGGTGAAGGAATTTACACAGAGAAAGGAAAAGATTTTGCAAATGAAGTAATGGATTTTATGAGAAATAAAATACAAAAATATCAAGAAGATACAGGCAATCTCTATAATTTAGAAGCAACACCTGGTGAAGGAACAACATATAGGTTTGCAAGTTATGATAAAAAAGAATATCCATCAATTATTGTTTCAAATGAAGATAATTATCAAAAAGGTGCACAACCATATTACACAAATTCAACACAATTACCAGTTAATTATACCACTGATATTTTTGAAGTTTTGGATTTACAAGATGAATTACAATGTAAATATACTGGTGGCACAGTAATTCATTTTTTTATTGGTGAAAAAAAGCCATCTAGAGAAGCAATTAAATCATTAATAAAAAAAATTACAAAAAATTATAAATTGCCATATTTTACATTTAGTCCAACATTTTCAGTATGTCCAAAGCACGGCTATATTTTTGGTGAACATGAATACTGTCCAATTTGTGATAAAGAAATTGGATATGTAGAAAAGGAGGAGAAATAAAAATGGAAGAAATAAAATCAAAAAGACAGAAATGCGATGTTTTTTCTAGAGTGGTAGGTTATGTTAGAAGAATAGAGGCTTGGAATTATGGTAAACAAGCAGAGTTTCATGATAGAAAATTATTCAATACAGATCAAAAGTAGTTTTTATGGAATTAAGAGTGGGTGCCATCGAAAAATTTAGTACAATAGATTATCCAGATAAAATATCTTGTGCTATTTTTTTAAAAGGCTGTAATTTTTTTTGTGGGTTTTGTTATAATAAACAACTTGTTTGTAAGGAATTATTAGAATCCACTCCAGATCTTCCCCTAAAAGATATTCAAGATTTCTTGGACAAAAGAGTAGGATTAATTGATGCTGTTGTTATAAGTGGAGGAGAACCAACAATTTATGGCGATTCTCTAATTTCTTTTATAAAAGATATAAGATCAAAAGGTTATCTTATAAAATTAGATACAAATGGCTCAAATCCAGAAATTTTAGAAAAACTAATATCTCAAAAATTAATAGATTATGTTGCAATGGATTTAAAAGATTCTTTTGAAAATTATAGTAAATATACTTTAATTCCAATAGAAAATATAAAAAAATCAGTGAACATTATAAAAAATTCAAAAATAGATCACGAATTTAGAGTGACAACACACCCAGAATTAAGTTTAGAGAATTTTAACATTTTATTAAATTATGTTTCTGAGCAAAAAGTTTTTGTCCAAGATTTTGTGAATAATAACACAATTAAAACTTACGCGGATGATTCTAAAACAATTTATTCTCAATTATCTAAAGAGGATAAAAGATATATTTTACGTTAATTAATCGGAGAGAACAACCATGGTTTTTGTACACACAATTATTAGTAAATTAGGCGAAAAAGAAATATTTTCTAAAGAAAAATTAACAATAATGTTATTTGAACA
>JAQUVR010000100.1 GCA_028693335.1 Candidatus Iainarchaeum sp.
AAAGATTTTATATCTGATTTTGATCAACCAGAAATGTGTACATTAGAATATAGATATAATGCTGCATATTCTCCAGAAGATTGTTCTTGTAAAAACAATGTTTGTGTAAATTTAAATCTAAATAGAACGATGGATGAGATGGATGAACCAGAAGAAATAGATCAGAATTTAACAGAAGATACAAAATTTTGTCCAATGGTCTGTACTGTTCTTTGGGAATTGGAAGATAATCAATGTAATTTAAATGAATGTGGCAGTGGTTGTGGTGCAGATTTTACAACTACCTTTTACACCGAAGAAGAATGTCTTGCAGCTTTAGAATATATTTAAAATTATTCTAAAAAGTCTTCAAAGAGCGGGTCTTGGCCTTGCTCATTTAAACTTTGTTTTTCTAATTCTGTTAATTTTATTTTATTTTGTAATTTAATAAATATAGCTTTTCTCTTAGTATATTCTTCAGAAGAAATAATTCCTTCTTTTTGAAGTATTCTTAATGCTTCTAAGATATTCATTAATGACTCTTTTTTTATTTTTGTTGGTCTTATGAAATTTCTTCTTTTTGGATTATTCATTTCTGAAATTAATCGATTAGCCAATTCTTTTTTTTCATTTAAATTATCACTAATTGTTTCAATGGAATTAATTTCTATTTGAACATAATTTCTTTGCATTTTTAAATTTTCTAATTCTTGTAACAATTTTTTATTTTTTGGATCTCTTGATAATTCTTTTCTTACAATATTGATTCTTGTGTCTATTTTTTCTAAATTGTTACTTAATGTAAACATTTTATTTTCAGCATCTAATAATCTTTTATCAATTTGAAATATTTTTTGTTTTAAATTATCTATTCTTCTTTTTTTAAGTTTTTGAGCAATTAGTTTTAATTTTTGGGCATTTTCTGCACTTAATGCAAATTTTGAATTACTTCTTTTTGCAGTTCTAGTTGGGGCGACAGAAAAATTATATTGTCCATTTCTATATTTAAGATCTATTTTTTTACCAGGCATAATGTTTCTTCTTTAATTGTATAATTTTTAAATATATTTTAATATTGCTATAATTATTTGTAATATTTTATATTTATAAAGCTTTCTGTAATTAATATAGATTAATATATTTTTAATAAAGAGGTAATATATGCCACCAAGACCACCACCAAAAATCAGACCAATAATTCAAAGGCGACCAATTGAAAGACGACCAATTGAAAGAAAGCCTATTTATGAGAAGAAACCATTGTTTGAAAGAAAGCCTATTTATGAGAAGAAACCATTGTTTGAAAGAAAGCCTATTTATGAGAAGAAACCATTGTTTGAAAAAAAATCTGCAAAACTAGAAAATTTATTAGGTTTTTTAAAAAAATTAAAAGAAGATAATCAAGATGATGATAATATCAAGAAACTAGCAAACTCTAGATATGCATCTAATTATGTAGATGGTCTTTTATCTAAGGGGATATCTTTATCTAAATTAATTTCATTAGGTTTTAGTGTTTCATCTTTACTAGATGCTGGAATTTCTCCATTAGAGATAAGAAAAGCAGGGGTTACCTTAAGAGATTTTATTAAAGAAAAAGTAAATCCAAGAATCTATAGAGAAGCAAGATTTACACCAAAAGATCTAATGGATTTTGGTGTTTCTAAAAGAGATATTATTCTTGCTGGTTATTCTGTTAATGAGTTAAAACATTATAAAATAATTTAATATTAAAAAATAAAAAGGTGATTTACATGAATATAAAAAAAATAATAATTTTTGTATCAATGATTTTATTTGTTGTAGTAGTATATTTCCTTTTACAACCAAAAGCACCAGAGAATACACAAATAGCTAATCCTGCATCAGTTTTTTGTGAACAAAAGGGTGGATCTATAACTTTGGTTAATGATGAAAATGGATCTGTTGGATATTGTAATTTACCAGATGGCTTAGTAGTTGAAGAATGGGAATATTATAGAAATAATCAATAAAAATATTTAGGGTGGAAATAATATGTTTAAGAAAAAAAAAGATTCAAATGAATTAATAAATGATGCAATGTATGGAACAGGTGGAATACCACTTCCAGATAATGATGATGTGAAAATTAAAAGAATGGAAAAAGAAAAAGATAATAGACCAAGAAAAAAAACTGGTTTTTTTGCAAAATTATTTAAGCCAAGGTTTAAGAGAGGGAAAGGTGTTGATGGCTTCTAAAATAGAAACAAGTCAAGAAATTACAAATAAACAAATTGAAAAGATCTTTGAAAAAAAACTAAATATTAAACCAAAATCTATTTCAAAGATTAATATTGGTTTTTGTTCTGATATTTTTAACATAGATAATAAATATATCCTGAAAATAAGAAAAGATGTTGGCGAAAAATGCTTTGAAAAAGGATATTTTTTATTAGATTTTTTTAAAAATAAATTGCCTTGCCCAAAAAAGGTAGTTTTTGATAATTCTCATAAAATTATTCCATATGACTATGGAATACATAAAATGATACAGGGCGACAACCTTTTT
>JAQUVR010000014.1 GCA_028693335.1 Candidatus Iainarchaeum sp.
CTCTATTATCTTTTAATTTCTTTGATTCATTTAAATAATCTGTCCAAGTAATGAATGGATTTGCTTTTAGATCTAATGAAACAGGATTATTTATAGATTCTGTAATAAAATATGAGAAATCATTATTATTAGATTCTGAAACTAAAGCATATAATGGAATTGGATATGTTGGACTATATTTTAATTCTGCAGTAAATCTACCTTGGTTATCTATTCCTAATAAATTAATTTCTAATAACTTTCTATTAGATTTTATAGATTGTTCTACATCTGATTTGTCAGTAATTTCAGTATAATTACTTGCTAGTAAATACATAAATCCTTGTGTTTGAGAATCATTTCTATCATACAAATAAATCAAATCATTGCCAGAGCTAGAAACTGGAATTTTAAGATCATTATCTAAATAATCAACAGTCACTCCATAATTATCTCTGTGAACTTTTTGAGTACTTCCAACAAGACCCATATTTCCATTTATTGGTAAATAATATAAGAAATTATTTAATGCATATGGTAATTCTTGTACTTGTGTTAAAGTAATGTGTAATTGAGAAGATCTATCAACATAATAATCAGAATTAATAGAAATTTTATACTTACCTGGTTTTGTTGTTTGTTGTTCTCTAGAATCTAATTTTGTAATTTTTAATTTATTATCATTAATATTTTGATCAGAAAATATATTTCTATTTTCTTCACCAAGTCCATTGATAAAACCAGTACTAAAATCACGATCAAAAACAATAAAGTCTTTTAATAGGTCTTTAGATATTCCATCAGCCATTAAATAAATATAATAGTTTTCTGTATTGTTTTTTATTTGATCCAATTTAGAAGAATTTTTTATTAAGTTTATTATGCTTATTAACATCTGAGTAGAATCACAATGATTCTTTGTTAGATTATAATCATAATCTGAATCAACACATTCTGTTTCCCAACTATTTACTGGAGATTGTTGACCTGAGGTTCCCCAATAATAAAGGATTCTTGGAGAATTTTCTCTACCAACTCTACAATCTATTTTTTGAGAACAATTTGCAATTATAAAAAAGTCATCATTAGCTTGGGTTATTTGATGACCAGACCCTAAACAAACATTACTAGTTAATCCATATTTGTTTAATGTTTGTTCTAAATTCTCAGCATAAACTGTAATCGAAATTATAACATCTCTTTGTGGTGTTGGAGTAATAGATGTATTATTTATTTTGTAATTAAATAAAAGTTCTCTTTTAATATCCAAAGACAATAAACCAACAACATCATCACCAACAACATCTAAAATCTCTTGATATTCTGCACTATAATTTATTAATATTTGATTTGTTTGTTCTGGATTTATTGTTGATAATTCATTTATTACTGTTTTTTCAATATTAAAATTATTAGATAAATAATCTGGAGCTGTAGTGTTTTTTTGCAAATCAATACTTTCTAAGTTTAATGAATAGGTGCTAGTTTTATTTTCAACAGCATACAATTTATTAGAAGATTCACAAGAATTACTATTACAATTTAAAGAAACATTTGGGTGTAGATTTTCTATTTCTAAAACATTTTCTTCTCTATAAAGATTGGTGTTAATTGTAAAACCATGTCTTCCAATAGAAACCCCTAAATGATCAGAAATATTAAAATCTATTGAAATGGTTCCTTCTTTTTTATTTGTAAAATTTTCATTACTAAAACCAACAGTAAAATAAAATGTTCCTGTTTGACCAGGGTTAATTAAACAAATGCTTGAAATTGGGCTAACATGTTCTTGAACATCAGAACCACTTGCAAAATAAAAAGCATCATCTATTTTTTTATCATTAGAAAAATTTGCTTGATTTCCTTGAGTTGAACAAGATAAAGAATATTCTACATTTATATTTCCAGATATTTGTGTAGATTTTAGAATATCAACACCAGAAATATTTATGGCATTATTTGAATTATTCTTTATACTATAACTAAATGATCTTTGATTAGCAACAGTAGTTATTAATTCCAAAGTTTTTGTATCTTTATTAAATCCATTTAAATGAGGATTAACGCCAACACCTTCAAGATTTGTATCTAAATTTATTCTTAAAATATTAATTATTGTGTCAGCATTTAAAAAGAAAATAATTGGATTATTTAAATAATTACCAAGATTTACTTGATTTTCAAACTTTCCTAAAACAAAGTTTTTATTTGGTGAGATGTCTTTATTTAAAAGAGTATTTGCTTTAATTAAAGTTAAATTACTAGATATATCTCTTGGAATAGGATTATTTTGTGCATTAATATCAATATTCATATTTAAAATATTCAAATCATTGTTTGTATATCCATCATTTAATATAAACTGAACAGATCTAAGATTTATTTGTCTGGTTGTATCTTTTTTAATAAAATAATCTTTTTGTTTTGTACTTGTTTCTTTAATGCCATTAACACTAAAAATTGCATTATTGAAATTTAACTTGTTTGTTGATGTTATTTCTGAACCCAAAGAAGATTCTCCAAGCTTATTATAAACACCAAGTCCAGAATAAACTCTTTTTTTTATTTTATAAATATTATTTTCTAGACCATAACTACTATCAAACAAGAATCTAAAAGTAACATTAGAATCAACAAAAGAAAGTGGAACAATTACAGATCTATTATTTAATACTCCTTGTGAATTTGTTGTGCCTAAATCAATACAAGCATTATCAATATCAATTAAACAATATTTTATATTAATATTTTGTAATGGCGCACCTAATTTACTTCTCACTAAAAAATTAACATCATTTTCTCCAGTATATATTCTATTTTGATTTGTATTGTCACTTGTTATTATATCAATAAAGAAATCACTTTTACTATATGCTCTAACATTTTGTTTTAATGGACTAGGATTTGTAATTTCTAATATGTTGGTTGTAATTACTGGCACTTGATTACTATTAGTACTAAAGAAATTATCAACAGAAAATGTGCCGTTTAGATCAAACCAATAACCAATTGTTGCGATTTTATTATTAATTGTAAATTGAGTATTATTTACTTGTTGATTTACTAAAGATTGATTCTTTTCTAAAAATTTATAATTTAAATATTTTAAATTATTATTTGTATATTGAGATGACCAATTAATATTTCCTGTTGCAGATTCTTGTTTTAGATATAAAAATTTGGTGTTATAATTATAATTATCACCAATATACAAGATATAGCTATTTCCATTTATCTCTGCTTCAACAGAATTACTATCATAAACTTTTCCAATAAAACTATAATTGCTGGAACTAAAAGGAATCTGCTGATAATTAGATCTGGCATAGAAAAAACCATTAGGCTTTACTGACCAATTTTGCCAATTTGTAAATGTTGGTGAAAATGAATAGTTACTACTATTGTTTGTAAGTGCTCTATAATAGTGTTTATAATTATTTACATTTGTAACACCATTTTGGAACTTAAAATTAATAGTAAAAATAATTATATCTGCATCTGCATTAGTAAAATCAATTTTTACCCATTTAGATTTATTGCTTGGACAACCATTTAAGCTTATATCTGTTTGATAATTATTATTAAAATGAGCAAAATTCCAATCTAACAACTCACCAGAAAATCTACACCCAAATTGTCTTGTTGTTTGTGGGGCAAATACTGATTTTATATATAAAAAATCATCATTTAATAAAAGATTATTGCCTAATCTAATAAACCCATATGAAAGATCTCTATCCTGTTTTGGGGATAAAGTTATTTTATATTTTAATTGATATTCTCTATCAATATTATAATTTCCAACAAAATTTAGTTGATCTATTTCTATAGAACCACTTTCATCATAAAGACCTAAAAACTCAATATCTGAATATGGGGTTGCTTGTGGTTGTGTTAAAATAACACTTTTATAAACAACATCTCCAGGGATCAATCTAATTAATTCTGTTTGATAGGTCGTATAGTTTACAGCACTTACAATTGCATAAATATCTCGATCACTTGAATTAAAGACATATTCTTTATTTAGATCACCAGTATTTTCTACATCTCTTGTAACATAGTTTGTAATTTGTGATCCAGTACCATCAAAAAAAGAAACACCATAAGTAGATGTATTTACTCTTAGATTTAAAACTTTTGATTGATTTTGTAAATTTACTGTTAAATTTATTGTTTCATTTGAATCTAATAATCTTGTTTCAGAACTACCTTGAATACTTTCATAAGGTAAAACAGACATTGCATAATACCTTATATTTGATCTAACCCCTCTAAAAGAAACAACTCCTTGAGAATTTGTAATTAATGGATCTGTTGGGTATGGTGTGTCTTTATCATCTCCAGATCCATAAAATAAATATACTGTTGCACCATCAATATCTATTCCACTATATTTAACATTAACATTAACGTCTCCACTGTTTAACCATGATTGGTATTCTAAATAAATAACTTTATTTACATCTAAAGTATTAATAATTTCTGGATTTGGTGGCAAATATCCATATTGCTCAGTACCAGAAACTCTTATTTGATAAATATAATCTGTAAGTACATTAAATTCTGTTCTATTAACATCCGTTCTTGTTGCAACCAATGAAAAAGAATTACTGTCATTTGATTTTTTCCATAAAGATATATTTCCTTTTACTAGTGACATAGTGTTTTGATCTTTTAAAGTTACATCAATATACCCAAGAGTACCTAATTGACATGTGCCATCAGGATTAATAATAAGATATGGAGTTAACAAATCATAACTACAATTTAGATCTCCTTGGGTTGTACAAAATTCAGCATATATTGGATTACTACAATCAATTTCATTTATTTCTTGTATACTAAACAAAGTGTGATTAACTGAAGTTGTATTATTTAAAACAACTTGGTGAGTTTTTGATTTTGGAATAGTAATATATCCTGATTTATCAACAGATAATAAATAATTACCAGGCGTTAAATTAAATATTGTTTTACCATAATAATCTGTCGCAAGAGTAGCAACAGCAATAGATGATTCATCAATTGTTGTTGTTGGGTCATTTACTTTAAATACCTTTACAACAGCATCTGTTATTGCAGAACCAGTAGCACCAGAAACTGTTACTTCTAGTTTACCAGAATTGCTATTTTTTGAGGATAAATTAATTCTATTTCCTTCAGGAACAACCATGTTGTTAATAGTTTCAAAATCTTGAGAATAAATATCTATTCTCAAATCTCCACAGTTAGCTGGTTGATTAACATTTATTTTTCCAGTTATAACTACTTGTTGTTTTGGAGATGGGTCTTTGTTTTCTGCTGAACAATATAATCTCACATCTAAATTTTTGCCAATTATTAAAACATTATTAGATAAAAACATTATTTCTCTTTCTTGTTCAGGAGATACGATGTTTTTTACTCCAGTTGTATTGATATCTAAAACAATTTTTTCAATTATTTGTTTTTTATTAAAAATTATGTGTTTTGTTTTTGTATTATATGCTTCTTTTGTTGCAGTAACAGCAATACTTTGTTTTTTATTAAACTTATGATCATTAAAATTTACTTCCCCCCAAGCATCTGTTAACTTACTTTCTAATAATTCTTCATCTACTGTTAGTTTTACAGTTGCGCCAGTTATCGCAGAGCCAGTCACATCAACAACAGACACCACAATATTTCCTTGACTTGATCCTAAGAATAAATTTACTAGTGTTCCTGATGATATTAAAAAATATATCAAACCAATCAATGCAAATATAAATATTAAAAACAAAATAAAACTTGGAAACTTTTTATCTATTTTATCAACAAGTTTATTGATTGGAATAACCTTATCTATTTTATCCATGAGATCATAATATCTATCTTCAAAAAAGAAATATATTTTTTTAAAGAACAAACCAATTTTATTGAATGGATTTTGCTTTGGTTTTTTGACAACATTCTTTTTTTGATCTTTCTTTAAATTTTGATTTATTTCTTGTAATAACTTTTCAGCTTCTTTTTTTTGTTTATCATTTTCTTTTTGATTAGTTGTTTTTTCTAAAACAGCGTCATCTTTAAAAGAACAATTATCTTTAACTAATTTGTTTATTACTAAGTCAGCAACATCAGAAGAATAACCATCATTTAGAATTATTTTCTTTAGATCTTCTCTTGTAAAAGATTTTGTTTTTGATTTTAGAACATTATATATTTGTTCTGCTCTTTTTTCTTTTTCTTGGTTATCCATAATCAATCTATTTTTGTAATAATTTTTTATTCAAAGCCATATATTGGAATAAAAGGAAAATCAAATGTTTTTGATGACCCATTATCTAAAGTAATTGTTCCTTTAATTTTATATTGTTGTCCTGAACAATATGCTTTTGAATCAGTAACTTCACTTAATAAAACATTATATCTTGGAGAAAACAATTTATCTTTTGATAAAACATATTCATATACAGCAGGATCTGAAAATCTTTGACTTATTGTTCCAGTAATTTGAGAATTATTTGTATAAACTACATATTCTTCACTTGGCAATAAGTGATTTGGTTTAAAGATCTGCCCATTTTCTTTAAGATAATATATTTTTAAATCTCCAGCATTAATTGTTCCAGAATTATTAGAATAAATTGTATAGGTGTCATCCACCCTATTTAGATTAGTTAATTCTAATGCATCACAAATCGGACAAGTAATTGCTGGTCTATTAAAGACAAGTATTCTTGATTTATCATAATCAAAATCATTTAGAAAGTGATCTGTATTGGCAGAATTAATAGTTAATTGGCCTGTTTGATATTCTAATCTTTTTAATCCAGATGATTTTATATAACAGGCATTGATCTCTATTTTTGTATTGTCTATTTGATATGCAGAAATTGTTTTTAACTTCTTTGGAAGATAACTTCCACTTGAAAGATAATTTATTTTAATTTCTCCTGGACTGAATTGAGTTTCTGGAGAATTTGATGTACAACTTAGATAATCGGCAGTATCTTTTATGGTTTGATTAACTCTACTAATTATTTCTATTCCTCTATTATTATTTTCTAAATAATTAATATTAATATCTCCGACAATGCCTGGAACTCCAAAATAACATGGATAAGAAGAACTATAAATCCCCTTTTTGCCAGATAAGATATTTATTAAAACATTCTTGTGATTATTTATAAAATTTGAAATATTTAAACTTCCAACAGAGCCACCATTACCACCATAATTATAAGATCCATCACTAACTTTTGCTCCTGCGTTACCGCCATTTCCGGCATTTATAAAGAAAAATAAATTTCCATCTAGTATTAAATCTACAATATTAATATCAAAAATATTTCCACCATTGCCACCTAAACTACTATCCCCAGAAGTATCTGAACTACAATTATTTGTGCCTGCAGAACCACCATTACCACCATTACCAGTTAATAAACTTATATTAAAAGCAGTTTCTGGTTTAGAATTAATTTTTGAAACATTAAAATCAATGGAACCAGCATCAGCACCGTTACCACCTGGTCTTGGCTCTCCTGGACAAAACCAACCACCACCTTCTCTAGAGCCTTTGCCGCCATTGCCACCATTACCTGACTTTAAATTTAATAAAAATAAAGCATCTTCTCTCAAATCAATAAAATTAATTTGAATATTTGCATCTCCACCAATTCCGCCATTTCCGCCATCTTTATTCTTTTTTTTCTTACCATCAGATCCTTTACCACCATCTCCTGCTATTAGATCTAATCTTAAATTCCCATAATTTTTAATTTGATTACAATCAAATAATGCGGGACCACCTGACACACCTGAATAGGTGGCATCATAGTTATCACCAGGGCTGCTTGCGTTTTTTGAAATAATGCTTAAATTAAAATCAGAATTTTGATCTATAAATAAATTATTAGCATTCATCTTTATTCCGTGTGCTGGCCAATATGATGAATCACTTGACCATGATCTTTCTGCTTCTAAAACATAAAATGCAGATCTATTCTGCATACTTGAATAAATGTCTGCATTAATATCAATTGTTGTTAATCTAACAACATTATCCAAATTATCAACATTAATAGTTAAATTTGCATTATTTCTAAATTCTATTACATCCATACCAGAAACAACATAATTATCTCTAGATCCAGAAATATTTATTGTCTTGTCGCTATCAATCACAAAAACAATTTTTTTATTTTCACAGTTTTGTGGTTGTAATTTTAATTCAGAATTATCTATTAAAGATACATTTAATATAACTTCAACATTATCACCAATAATTTGAGAAGATAAAAACGTGCTCAAACTTTGATCTGTAATAGAAACTGTACATCCAAAAATATCTGCACTAAATATAATTATCAAAAACAAAACTATTATTTTTAATTTTTTATAAATCATAATTATTCATTTATTTATAAAGTTTATAGGGATAAATTAATCTAATTAAATCATTTTCATAAGTCAGATTTGAATCAATCGCATAGATACTGTTGTCGCCTATGTAATTACTATTAATTTCTGTTTGATTATAAATTTTAAATTTAGAATTATTTATCTTTAATAACAACTGTGCATTAAATTGAAATTTCTTTAAATTGTTATCATACATCAATAATTTTGGATTTGAAAGATTAGGAACAATATTATCTAAAGGAAATATTTTACTAATATTACCAAATAAAACAGGATTTGCAAACTTTTCATTAGACATATTTAGATAAGAGGTATAAGAATTTGAAGAATAATTTACTGCATTACAAGTGTTTTTATGAAAATTAAATATTTTGTTATTTTCTAAATTAGAAATTCCAACAGCATTAAGATCTAAATTATTAGAGTAATTGAAAAAAGAATACACATTATAATCTGCATTAGCTGGTTTATTTAAACTTTCAGAACAAGTAGTAAAATAAACAATATTGCCTTTTTTATTATTTAATATCTTTGGATAATTAATACCTGCAAAATTTTCAAAGAAAAAAGAAGTACTTGCTGTTTGAATAGATGATAAAATATTTATTTCTGATTTTTTTGAATTTATTTCTATTTCGCCATTATTTATTATAGATTTAAAAATAATAGAGTCATTTAAAATTTGTTCAATTACAAAATATTGAATCTCTGGAAACCACAGATTTGATATAGAGCAAGAATCAGAAGTGCCTTCTGCATTATATATATATAAAATATATTCATTTTCTTCTAAATTTGAAAAACTACTATCATCACACAGTTCACAAGGGCCCCCACAATCTATTCCTTCTTCTCCAAATATTGGATCAAACGCTTCATTTTCACAATGTTCTGGTAAACTCACACTATCTTCTGAAGTTGGAGAATTAGCAAAATAAAAATATTTTCTAGGACAAGAAACTAATGATGGATAAACATAATTATAATTTAAACCTGATAAAGAAGAATAATTTTGAACAATATAATTTTTAATATTTGTAAATATATGCAGTTTTGAATTTTGGGAAATATAAATCTCAGTGTTAGAAAAATCAATACTATCTGAACCAATAACTAAAGGGTTTTCCCTAGCAGTCTTTATACTTGGAAAAAAATAACCTAGTTGATTATTATTATTTGTATAATAATAATGATTTTCTAAAGTTCTCATAAAATTAATATCATTATTAGACATAAAATTAATTACAAGCTTGGATCCGTTTCCAGAAATATTTATTTTGGAAATATTACTTTTTAATAATATTCTTGAATGATTGTCTGGCAAAGAAGAAACAACACCAGCAAACATATTTTTGTAATATCTTAAAAATTGAAATGTCTTACCATTAGATACATCTAATTCTTTAAAATTTAATATTAATCCTTCTTTTGATAAATTTCTGTTGTCTGGAATTAAAACTGTTGCAGATCTCTCAGATATTAAAAGTCTTATATTGTTTTGAATATTACCAAATTCATCCTTTATATATATATTATTAGATCTTAAAATAAAATAATCCGCAACAGAATCTAATTTACAAGTAACTATATCAGAAATTAAATTAATATCTGTAACTACACATGTTGCTGGATTGTCTGTCAATTCTATATTATTTAAATTAAATGCATTAATATTAATATAAAGACCATTTATTATCAATTGATCATTAATTTCTAAAGAGAACACAGAATTACATAAAACAATTAAAAATAAACTTATGATTACTAATTTTAATGATCTAAACATAAAGTATCTCCAAAAATATATTTATCTATATATATAGTTTTAGATATATTTTAAAAAGATTACTTTTTAATAAAAAAAGAAAAGAATTAGAAAAAAATAATTACTTTTCTGCTTCTTCTGTTGTATTATCTTCGGTTGCTTTACATTTACACAAACGACCAATTAGACTATTCTGGCCAACCCATCCACAAAACCAACTACAGATCCCTCTTTGAAAATGAGTGTCAATTTTATCTGGAGTTATTCCTTCTTTTTTTAATTGATTTATTATTTCATTTTCAGCATCAATTGCAGAACGAGCATCACTTGATTTTAATATATCTGTATATATCTCTAAATATTCTTGATTTGTATGTAATGCAACAATATAATTTAACTTCTCATTAGAATCATTTATTACTGCTCTTTTTGCCATACCAGCCCCAATAAAATTACTTAATAAAACCCCAAAAATCAACCCAAGTACAAAGAATAAAGCATACATTGGCACTTTTTGACTGTTACCTATTTTTTTCATAGTTTTTAATCACTCCTTTTTATTTTTTAATTACCTATAACCCCTAAATCAAAGCCGTCAAAATTTCCAGTATAAATACTATTTTCTGGATATATCTTTGCTGGATTCCAATAATACTCAGATCTTAGACCATCATCTGAATTGGTTACACAAATATTTCCATTTTCTATATTTTCAAATACAGATCTAATGCTATTAATTCTATTTGTATTTGATAGATCTGGTATTGAAATACTTGAAGTCAATGGCTTATTTATGTTTCTTATAAATTTTACTGATGGATCTTGAGTAGATCTAGTAATTAAGGTGTAGTTCTTTGGTGTGCCACCTCTAGTATATGGTGTATAAATAATTGTTCTTAAATTTACTTGTCCTCTTCTAGAAACATTCTCCCAATCAACAGCATAACTGTTATATATTTGTTCATCTAATCTACTCATTCTGTCTGAGAAATTAACAAACCTTGCTTGAGTTGTGTCTCCTGAAAAGTCTGTATGATCTCCAAACCCTGTCCAAAATAATAAATTATTTTGA
>JAQUVR010000015.1 GCA_028693335.1 Candidatus Iainarchaeum sp.
AAAAGAAACAAATTGGTCAAGAGTTTTACCATTGTTAATCATTTCATCTTTTTTAATAGAATATGCTTTAATTGTTTTTTTAAGATCCTTAATTTCTAAAAAATACCAAGAATCTTTTCCAAGTCTCCATGCAATAAATGACTTAAATCCGGATAATTTTTCCCAAATTTGTAATTCTTGTATTTGTGATTCTTTTATATTTAAGTAATCTCCACTCTTTGTTTTACACTCAATAGCAACAGTAATCCTATTTTTTGTAGCTATAATATCAGGTGTTGGAAGAGTAGAAGATCCAGATCCGGCCACCCTTGATACTGCAAAACCCTTATCAAAAAGTAGAAATAACAGCTCTCTTTCTGCATTAGAGCCTTTTGCTTTGTTCTTTTTCATTTTTGTCTCTTTTTTTGTCTTTTTTTTCTTGTTTATTGAATATTTTATCTTTTTGGATTTATATTAGATATCATTTATAATAGTTTTCTTACATTAATATATTATTGATAGATATTTAATAAAAGAACATAAGTTGTTTTAAAGATTGTTTTTTTTTAAATAAAAAAATATCAATTAATATTTAGTATTATAAAAAGTTTAGTTTTTAGCAAAAATAGATTTAAAAAATTAGAAAATTATAAAAAATTACAAAAATGAACTTTACAAAAGGACAAGTAATTAACTTACAGGTGATTTGTAATTATAATGGATCGCCAAAAATAATTTGTATTGACAAAGAAACTTACAAATTAAAAATTAATAGCCAACCAATAAATGGAAAAGCAAATAAAGAAATTATTGAAAAATTTAAGGATTTTGGGTATAAAGTAGAGATAGTAAAAGGACAAAAATCTCAAAAGAAAATTATTAAGATTATTGATTTATGTTGAAATTTATATATTAAATAAAATTTATTTGCTTTTAAAAAGTTTTGGTAAAAGATATTTTCTAATTTTAAGTATAGGTAAAACCATCTATAAAATCTATTTTTTTGACTAAAAAACTATCCTTAAAAAATATTTTTAAGGGAGTGAAATGTTTATGGGAAAAACATATATAGAGACAATCAAATATATGATAGTTGCAGACTTTGAAGTAAATGGTCTTGTTGAGAGACCAGATGTTATTGGTGCTATTTTTGGACAATCTGAAGGGCTTTTAGGATCTAATTTAGATATAAAAGAATTACAACAGAATGGCAAAATCGGAAGAATAGAAATAGAATACAATCAGAATAATAATAAAGTAAGAGGAATATTAAAATTACCTTGTAGTGTATCAATGGTAGAAACCGCAATAATTGCAGCATCTATTGAAAGTATTGAAAAAGTTGGACCTTGTGATGCTGTTTTTAGAGTAAAACAGATAGAGGACACTAGAGGAGTAAAAAGACAACAAATAAAATCTAGAGCAATAGAATTATTAGGAAAATTAATGCAAGAAGAAATTCCTGATACCAGAGAATTAATGGACGAAATAATGGATACCTTTAAAACAAAGGATATTATTCATTATGGATCCGAAAAATTAGCCGCTGGACCAACAATAGACTCAAGTAATGAAATTATTGTTGTTGAAGGTAGAGCTGATGTTATGAATCTTTTAAGATATGGATTTACTAATGTTATTGCAACTGGTGGTGCAAGAATACCAAAGACTTTAGAAGAAATATGTAAACAAAAGACTGTAACTATCTTTTTAGATGGAGATAGAGGTGCAGAAATTCAGCAACAACAACTACTAAAAAGTATAAAAGTCGATTATATTGCAAGAGCACCAGATGGAAAAGAAGTTGAAGAATTAACACAAAAGGAAATAAATCAAGCACTAAGAAGAAAAATAAAATCTGTTTATTCTGGAATAAGATCTAATCATCAACATGAGAATGAATCTCACAATAATTTAGCAAAACAATCAGGCATAGTAAAAGCAACAAAATTTTCAGTAACTAGTCAAAATAAAATAATGCCAAGATCAAACACAGAAAATAAAGAATTTCTATCCAGTAAATTTATTCCAAAAAATCCAAATCAACAAACAAATATAAAAACAGAAAAACAAGATACTTTTGATCAAATGTTATCTCAAATACCTGGTCTTGAAAGAGTTGATATAAAAAAAGATAATTATGGTAATCAAAGTAATTTTAAATCAAAAACAAATGATTTCCATGATAATCATAGACAAAATAATTCACATTTTCAAAAATCTGATAACTTCTCAAAACCAGATTTTAAAAGACCAATGGATAATAGATTTCAAAAACCAGTTGATTCTGTAAAACAAGTTGTTGATCAGGCAAGACCTATTGAAAAAGAAATTATTAAAAAAGAAGAATCAAAAGTTAATAGAATAACACAACATTTGGAAAAAATAGAAATTGTAGATAATAATTTAGCTGCTTCAGCTGTATCAACTCCAGTTGTAACATCGGTTATAAATAAAGATGAAATAAAGCAAGCAAGTATTATTGATTCAAATCAACAAAAGATAATTCCAATAAAGGAAGAAATAAAAGAGCCAGTAAAACCAAAACCAATTATTTTACCAAAGCTTACAGATAATCTAAAAAATAATTTCAAAAAAATAATTGAAGAAATAAAAGATAAAAAAGAAGCAAGAATACTTAATGAAAAATTAAGAAGAATTGGTGGTTATCCTCAAGAAGATTTGGAAAAGAAATTAGTTGATTTTAAATCTGATAAGTTATTTGCAATTGTTACAAATAGAGAACTAACTAAAGAATTATTAGAACTAGTAAAAGAAAAAGGAGCAAAATTTATTGTAACAAAAGAATCTTCAATACAAAAAGATCCTAGAATAAATATTGTAACCTTTTCAGAAATAATAAAATAAAAGAAAAAAATTATTTTTTCTTCTTCTTTTTTGTTTTTATTATCGGTGTTTTTGGTTTGATTATTTTAACTTCTTTTTCTTTTGGATTTTCTGAAAAATAGATAAATTTACCAATTATAAAGAAGATTATTGATATTAGAACCATCATTAAACCAGATAAATAAACTTGTAGATATTGTGTTGTTGTTAAATCTATTTGATTAGATCTAATTGCAAAACCAAGGCCATTAGATGCGCTCAGTTTACAGGCACTAATCATTTCTGCAGAATAATCTGATACTTCAATACACAATTTATATTCAGATAAATAATCAACTTTGTTAAAAATTTCAGAAATTGAAAGTAATAACAAAATCAAAGACAAAGAAATTACAAACGCCCCAATTAATTTTTTATAGTTTAGTTTATACATTTTTAATTTTCACATCCTTAAAATTATTGTTTTAATAAAAATCTATATAATTAAAAGAGTGTTATTTATTTAAATATTTACTTTTTTAAAGAATTTAATAAAAATTTAATAAACACAAAAAATCAAAGAAAGCTTTATATTTATTTTTATATATATAATCAATATAAAAAACAGATATTACTTATGGATCTGTGGTCTAGCGGTTATGACGTCACCCTTACAAGGTGAATATCGGCGGTTCGATTCCGCTCAGATCCATTCTTATTTTATAAAAAGAAATAATAAAAAAATTATTACTGAAATAATAAATAAATAGAAAAAGATTTTCTTAATTTTTATAATTGTTTTAGAAGAAAATGGTTCGATTTTGTTTTTCTTTTCTTTAAGATATATTTTGTAAGAATAAATAAATGTTATTGTTATGATTATAATTATGCCAATTAATAACAAATAAAATGCATAATTAATATAAAAAATACCAAATAATAACATTAATGATAATAACATAAACAAAATTCCAGACAAAAAATGTGTTCTTTGCCAAGATATTTTACTTTTTAATGTCCATGGATTTCTAATTCCAAAAAAATAGTTTTGTTTAACATCTATTATTAAATACCCTAATAGATAAAACAAAAGGCCCATTGGTGGAATTATATAATAAGACATATTAAAATAATATCCTAAATTCCAGATTAGAGTTAAAATTGCAATTAACAATAAAAAAATTCCTCCTGCAATTATTATTTTATCAAGAGGTTTTTTTAGTAGGTGATCTTTTTTTATATAATCTGTTCTTGAAACTAATGAATATATGAATGCTAATACCAAAAAAGCAATTGGCAGAATTAGAATACCAACAATTTTTGAAGAAAACCCATCAGCAACACCAAACTGATTCCAATGTGTTGCCATTTTATCTGGTAGATATGGTAGTAAAAAAACCCCCATTAATAATGTTAATATTGTTAAAAAATATAATGTTGTTTCTGTTTTACTAAATTTCATAATTTCACCAATTTTTTCTAAATAAAATATAAGACATATATTTTATAAAACATTCATTCTTTTATTTTTTATAAGTTTAGATATAAATAGATTAAAAATGAATAAATATATTATATTTTTAGTAACACTGTTACTTTTATTTCCAACAAGTTGGAGTCAAGAAATAGAAATTGCAATTAGTGAAGAAGCATTAGATTTTTCAGCAATAAAAAGCAAATATATTGATGTGAATTTTGTTTTAGAAATCCCTATTTTAATAGAAGAATATAAAGATGGAGATTACTTTATATTAAAAACACCAATTTTTTCAGACAATCAGAAAACACAAAGAACAAATGTTGAGGCTTATTATTTAGAAGGAGATAAAAAAATATTTGCAAATATTATTGAAGATGACTATGGTAATTTGATTGCAGAATTTAGTGTTAAACCAATAACTAGATTTGAATACACATTTTATATTTCCGGAAACATAGTTTCTGAAAATAAAATTGTATTTAGCAACAATATTTTTAATCTTAATAATAAAATAACTGAATTTGAAGAATATACAAAAGAAACAAAATATATTAAATCAGATAGTTTAGAAACAATAACATTAGCAAATTCATTAAAATATTTTGATAATTCATTAGAACAACTTACTTTTATGACAAATTGGGTTCATCAATATTTAACTTATGATTTAGAATATGCAGAAACAATTGAAGACTCTTTAGTAGTTTTATCAACTAGAAAAGGAGTTTGTGATGAATTTTCTATACTCTTAGCAGCACTTTTAAGAGCACAAGGATTTCCAGTAAAATATGTTACTGGAATTGCAAATACTAGTTTTAATTGGGAAAATCATGCATGGTTAGAAGTTTATATCCCAGAACAAGGTTGGATTCCTGTTGATCCAACATACAATGAAGTTGGTTTAGTTGATTCGAGTCATATTATTATTGCAAAAGTAAATGACCCATCACAATCTCAAGATCTAATAACTGCATCAAATTCTGTGGTTATATCTTTTTTAAATAAAAAACCAAGTTATAAAATTAATGAACAAAAAAGTTTTGCAGATCTTGGTTATGCAAATGTTATAACAATTACACCAATTCATCAAGATAAACTAAAATCAGGATCAGGAATAAACTTGAAATTGAGTTTAAAAAATACAACAGTAAAACCAATTTCAATATTATTAAATTTAGAACATCATGCTGATTTTGAATTGTTATATCCGAAATCATCAAAGCAATTAATATATTTTAATGAATTTGAATCAAAAGAAATAAATTATTATTTTATTGCACCAAAAATACCAGCAAATGTTCATGGATATATTTATCCTTTTAGAATATCTTCTCAGATTAGTGATGTAGAAACACAAATAACTGTGTCTAATGATTCTTCTTTTTATCAAGATATTTTTTTTGTAACAGATCCTTTGTTTTATTTTGTAAATAATAATATTGTTATTGAAACAGATTTAATAAATGAAACAAACACAAAAAAGAAAATAGATTTTAATTTTGACTATAATGGAAATATTTTAACAAAAACTGTTGAAATCGATCCAAAAGAAAGAAAAACATTTCAACAAGAAATTTCATTATTAGATCGAAATGAAAGTAATTTTAAGATTTCAATATCTGGAGATTTTGAATATAGTCGCCTGATTAAAATTTATGCAGATAAAATTGTGCCAGAAGAAATAATTGATGCAAATGTTAGTACAGTTGTTAGTAATAAACAAATAGATGATCAAAACAAAGAACTTTGGGAAAATTCTGAAGAATTTAAAATAACTCAACCAACAAAATTAAATAAAACTGTGTTATTTGTGTTTATGTTGTTTTTGGTTTTAGGAATTGTGGGTTATTTAGTTACTAATATTAAGAAAATAAAACATTAGAGATTAGACCATTTTATTTATAAAGATTTTATATAATAAATATTATAGATAAAAAAATATTGCACTCGTAGTATAGTGGTTAGTATGGAAGATTGCCAATCTTTCGACCCGGGTTCGAACCCCGGCGAGTGCATGGGATTATTTGGAAATTATGGGTAAAGATTCATTAAAAATTAAAGAAAAAATCAACTTTTTATTATCTTTTATAAAAGAAGAATCTGATAAAGACAATCCTTATATTAAAGAATATTTAATTTTAATTACAGATCTGTCAAAAAAAATAAACTATAGACTACCAAAAAAAGTTCATTTTCTCTTCTGCAAATACTGTTTTTCTTTAAGAAATGTAGAAAATACAAAGATAAGGCTAATTACCCATAAGAAAAATGGAGTTAGACAGAAATATATTACATTACATTGTAAAGAATGTGGTAAAATTAAAAAAATAAACCAAACAAAGCTTAAAAATCAGACAAATTTAGGAATATCTAAAAAATAGCGGGTTTTTTCCTAAATTTTTTATTTTTTTCTGATTTTTCAAAATTAAGCAAAGATATTTAAATAAAACTCTACTATATATTATATATCATTTTAATTCAATAATTTAAATTTTTGAGAGTTGCTTTAGATTAAAGAATTAAATAAAGAAATTAATTTTATGGCTAAAAAAGCAACAAAAAGTGTATTTATATGCTTTTTTTAAAAAAACATATTTTTAACCTAGAGGTGAATAATTTTGACAAACGTACACGATGTACCAGCAAATATTTTAATAAAAGAAATCGCTAAAGATTTAAAGAATAACAAAAAAGTAAAAATTCCAGAATATGCATTATATGTAAAAACTGGTTGTTCCAAAGAAAGAGCACCACATGACCCTGATTGGTGGTATGTGAGAATGGCTGCTATTTTAAGAAAAAGTTATGTTAATGGTTTTGTAACTGTTGAAAAGCTTAGAACCTATTTTGGTAGTAAGAAAAACAGAGGAGTAAGACCAGAAAAATTTAGAAAAGCTAGTGGAAAGATTATTAGAGATTGTTTACAAGATCTAGAAAAATTAGAACTAGTAACTGTTGTTGAAAAAAAAGGCAGAACTGTTTCTCCAAAAGGACAAAAATATATAGACCTTTTATGTAAAGAAATTTTAAAAAATGGACTAGATTCATATATTGAGAAAAAAGAAATAAAAATTAAAGAATCAGTCAAAGAAAATATTAAACCAAAGGAAACAACAAAGCAAAAAAAATAAATATTTTTAGAGGTTGATTAATAACATGGCAAGAAATAAAGATAGAAAGAAAAAAGAGTTTTTAATAGCTCAAAGAGATAAAGTAGGACCAGGATATTTAAATACCCCTGTTTGGATTATTCAAAAAGCTGGTAAAAGAATTTGGAATAAAAGACAAAAAAGAAATTGGAAGCAAACAGAATTTGGTCAAGAATATTTAAAACTTGAAAGAAAAGAACAAGATCAAAAAAAGATTGGATCAAAAACAAGTGGTAAAAGAGTAAAGACTGCTAGATTTAAGGCAACACCAAAAGTAAGAAACACCACTATTATAAAAAAAAAATAAAAGAGTGATATATTATGCCAAGTGATAATTATATAATACCATTAACAAAGGCTCATGATGATAAGCCAAGAACAAAAAGAGCAAATGTTGCTGTTAGATTAATATATGATTTTTTGTATAAACATACAAGAAAAGAAAAAAAAGATATATTGATAACAGAAGAAGTAAATAACTATATTTGGAAAAACAGTATTCAAAATCCTCCAAGAAAAGTAGCAGTAACATTAAAGAAAAAAGATGAAAAATATTATGTTTTTTTAAAAGATTCAGAAAACTCAAAGAAATTTTCAGTAGAGAAAAAAGAAGATAAGAAAAAAGTAAAAGAAACAAAACCAAAAACAGAAGAAAATATAACTAAAGATGAAAAACCAAAAGAAATAGTTGCAAAGACAGAAGACAAACCAAAAGCAGAAGTACACAAAACTAAAGACGAAAAGCCAAAAGTAAAAGTTACAAAAGTTTCTGAAAAAGATAATGTTAAAAAAACAGAATAATAAAAAAATATTTGGTGAACAATTATGAAATTAAATAGAGCAACAATATGTAATTCCCCATTTTTGAATGTTTATTCTTATTGTACTGATAAATTTTGTATTGTTCCAAATAATATTTTAAAAAAAGAAGAAACTATTCTAGAAAAATATTTAGATGTGAAAATAATCAAAACACAAATAAATCACAGCCCATTAATTGGAGTTTATTTAACTGGTGTTGATAATAAGATTATTGCGGATAAAAATAGCATCTTTGATAAAGAAATCACCCTATTAGAAAAAGAAGGAATAAAGATTAAACTAATTGATGATTATAACGCACTTGGGAATTTAATATCAATAAATAAAAATTATGGTTTTGCTAGTTCTTTGTTAAAAGATCAAACAATCTCAGAAATAAACAAATTTTTAAAAATAAATATTGAAAAGAAGGCGTGTGTTGATGTTGATGTTCCTGGTAGTGCAATATATGTAAATGATTCTTTATTTTTAGTTAATCCAAATATTAAAAAAGCAGAATACGATTATTTGAAAAAAAAATTTGCAGTTCCTGGAATTCCAATAACTCTTAATTATGGAGATGTGTTTGTTGGTAATGACTGTATTGGAAATTCAAAAGCACTTTTAGTTGGGCAAACAACAAGTAATATCGAAATGGTAAAAGTTGATGAATTGATTATTGATTTAAAGTAAAAAGAGGAATTTTTATGACAAAAACAATTAAAGCAAATGCCACAGATGAAAAAAAACAAAAAGAAGTAAGGTTAAATGAAAATCAAACCATTGCACTTTATCAGAATAAAGAAAAAGAATTAGACAATTTGTCTAAAAGATTAGAACAAGTTGAAAATATTTTGTCAGAATTAAATAAAGCAGAACAAACAATTACAGAATTAGAAAAAATAAAAAAAGATGGTAAAATATTACTTCCAATTGGTGGCGGAATAATGCTTGAATGTCAGACCGAAAAATCAGAAAAATTAAAAGTAATGCTTCCAGGAAATATTTTTACAGAAAAAACCTTGCCAGAAATTAAAGAAGATATAAAAAGTAGAAAAGCTGAGCTTAATGGAGCAAGAACAAAGTTAGTTGAAGCATATAACAACACAACCCAAACATTAAATCAAATCTCAAAAGCATTACAACAATTAATGGTTATGAAAAATAACGCTGCTGACCAGAAAATTGTTAACTAGTTTTTTTTAAAGGTGTATTTACTTTGTTTGATCTATTAAAAAACAAAATAAAATCATTTACTGATAAAGTATTTGGAAAAGCAAAAGAAAAAGAAATTATTCAAGAAGAAATAATTGAAGACAAAAAACCAATCACTGAATTTTTTGAAGAACCAGAGATAAAAAAAGAAATTACTGAAGAAATGGATCTGAAAACTAATAAAGATCAAATTCAGCAAGCAGAAGAAATCCCTGATATTAATAAAACTAATTCTCAACAAGTTTTAGATGATGATCTATTAGAGGTTTCTACTGGTGATGTTGATAATAGTAATAATCTAATTAAAGAAAATATAAAAGATTTTGATACATTAGAATCATCAAGAAGTGAGCCTAGTCTAGAATATCCACAAAATAATAAAGACATAGAGCCTTTGTTAGAAGATAATATTAAACAACCAGAAAATTTTATTTCTACAAAAAATATTAAATCAAAAGAAACAGTTATTGATCTTAAAAAATCAAAACCAAAAGAAGAAATTGATAAAATAAATTTAGATAAGATTTCTTCAGATTCTAAAAAAGATTTATTAGATGAAAAAACGATTTTTCCATCAAAAATTGAAAAATCAGAAGATTCAAATCTTAATATAAAAAAATCCACAGAAGTTAAAAAATCTTTATTTACTTCAATAAAATCAATCTTTGTAAATAAAATAAAATTATCAGAAAAAGAGATCTCTGATTTTTTAGATGAATTTGAATTTTCATTATTAGAAGCAGATGTTTCATTAAAATCTGCACAAGCAATTGTTGATGGTCTAAAACAAAAATTAACTAATTGTTCTTTTTCAAAAGAAAACACTTTAGAAGATATTAGAGAACAAATAAAAATTGTTTTAAAAGAAGAACTTGATATTGATTGTGATATAGAAAATTATTTTAATAATAAGAAAAAAGAAGATCAACCATTTATTATTTTATTTATTGGAACAAATGGGGCTGGGAAAACAACAACAATATCAAAACTTGCAAATAAATTAAAATTAGAAAATAAAAGTGTTATCTTAGCATCTAGTGACACCTTTAGAGCAGGAAGTATTGATCAATTAGAAAAACATGCAAGTAACATAGGTGTAAGAATAGTTAAGCAAACATATGGATCAGATCCTGCTGCTGTTGCATATGATGCTGTTTCTGCAGCAAAGGCTAATAATGTAAATTTTGTTTTAATTGATACTGCTGGTAGACAAGAAACAAATTTTAATTTAATGCAGGAATTAAAAAAAATAAAAAGAGTTGTTAATCCAAATTTAATTATATATATTGGAGAAGCACAATCTGGTCAAGCAATAACAGAACAAATTCAAAAATTTGATTTAGAAATTGGTATTGATGGAGTTATTTTAACTAAAATAGACACAGATCCAAAAGGCGGAGTTGCTATATCCATACTAAATGAATTTAAAAAACCAATTTTTTATATCGGAACTGGCCAAGAATATAAAGATTTAGAAAAATTCAGTCCAAATTACATAATTGATAGAATCGTTTAAAAATCGTTATATTTTAAATAGATTGTTTCTTAATTTTATTAGTATCTTTTTAAAAAATAAAATATGATTTAGGATGAATAAAAAAGGACAATTA
>JAQUVR010000016.1 GCA_028693335.1 Candidatus Iainarchaeum sp.
GGTCGTAAACCTCATCGAACAGGCAGTTCAGGCGGCCTTCCACATTGGATGTCTCGTTTATGTGACCCAAAGTCTTTCCCGAAGGATCGTCGTCAAGCATCGCCGGCCAGATCTCCATAGGCATCGGGTTGCCGGTCCAGCCCTCGTAGGCAGTCGTGACGAACGGGCCCCTGAACGCTGTCGCGTCTGTACCGTCAATGTCCACCTGCGCGGAATCGAGATAGCCGCCGAACATGAGCGCTCCCAGCCAGATGAACTCCGTGCCCGTTCCGCCAGGCATCTCGCCCGAAACAGCGGTCTTGCCCGTGCAGGGGTCTTTCAGACCGAGCCACGGCTCGCCAAAAAATCCCATGTTGGATGTGTTCAGCCATAACAGGCCCGCCCTGTGCACCCTGTATTCCATCGTCGGCCGGAGAGCTTTTGACGGAGCAAGATCAAAGCTCCGCAAACCGTATGACGGATCCGGCGCCGGAAAGAGGCTTATTGCGAATATGAAGATCAGTAAAAGATTTATCTTTATCATGCCGATAATTTAAACATACACTGAAAAATATGCAATTCTATATTAAATTAAATGATGAAGACGGTCATGGTTAATGGTGTATAGAAAATTGCTTTCTGTAACCGTACGATATTCTCGTACACTTCGCATAAGGTTCTCATAAGTTCGCATTATTTTTGCATAATAGGTTTTAGTGCTCATAGCTATTAAATCACTTAAAACTCTCTTAAATTATTTTCTATTTATTTAAGAATTAGCTACAAACTCTCTTAAACTCTCTTAAAATTCGCTAAAAACTCCCTTAATTAATCTTTTATTGCATTTCAATATAGATAAAACATAATTTAGCAATAGTAATATTTTCGGTAGAATAATTAAAAGAAAGTGGAATCGACTCAGAAAGTGGGTTTTACTAACGATTGGTGAGGCTCGGCGCGATTTGTCCGGGGTGGCTACAGATATGTAGGTGCTACCTAATGTAGCGTTGCGATCCGTAATCAATACATTTTGGGATCATATAAATACAGCATCGGTTTCAGGATCGCCAGTACGAAATAACGGCAATGGCAAAAAGCAAACTGTTATCTCTCTGTTTCTTTATACAATTTAACAAAATTATGTGTCAAAAAACAGTGTACACTACAGTTAGGAAAAACGAATCTTCATCGGGAGTATTTTTTGCGTTATTATCTGTGATAAAATCATTAGTTACCTATAATTTCTTATATTTTGCTATAATTTCTTTTAAAGCTTTAGTTTGTGCGTCATTCAATGTCATTTCATAAGCATATTTTCCAACAAATCTTACATCAATTTTATCTGATTCAGCAATTTTAAAGATAGATTTATCTAAATTATCGATACTATTATCAGACCACTCTTTTACACCGTTGCCAGAGGTATCAGTTTGTTTTTCAGGATAGTCACAATTAATTTCAATCTGTATATTATCAGCATGTACTATTACTTTGTCATAAAACATCCAGTTATCATTGCTATATTGAGTTCTTAACCTTAGAAATTTGCTACCAGATTTATTTTTCACTATATAGAATTCAAAAGTTAATAAAGCCCTACCTGAATGTTGACAAGTGAGTCTTTTTGTCTCATAAAAAATACAGGATTGCATCTTATCTTCAGTTTCAGAAATAAATTCTTCAGATTCATATTCGTAAAGATATTTGTTATATATATTTCTTAATTTGATTGAATCATTTTTATTCAAAAATAAATTATCGAAATCATCTTGGATGCTGGAAATCTTTTTACCTAAAGATAGTGATTTAGTTTTATTAAGGGTTGATTTTAAATTACTATTAGAAATTTTATCAAGTTCACTGATTTTATTGTTACTATTTTTTACTAAATCACTGTTGGGGTAAAATGTAGTAATCATGTTAAATAACAAAAACGCTTTCTTCAATTGGTTTAATTTCAGGAATTCTATTCCTTTTTTATAATAGTATTCAGGTGTTTGGGTAGCTTCATTGTATCTGACCTGTAATTCATTCTTTTCTTTTGTGCAATTCTCAATCTTACTAGATAAATCATTGTGTTGAGTTTTTAATTCTTCAATTTCCTGTAAAAGTTTAACTTTTTCACTTTCAGAGTTACTATATTTAGAATTGAGCTCAGTGAATTCTCTTTTTGAAACACAGCTAATTAGGAATAAAGCAAATGTTAATAGTATTATTTTTTTCATTTTTTACAACCTCGCTATTTAAATTAAAAAACACATATTGCCTTATCTGTCATGGTAAATGCCCACTAGGTAAAGATAACAAGGGATAGGGTATCATGTCAATGTTCTCTGTCTATAGTGATTAGTTTTATGATAGATTATTGATTTTTCCATTTTGCTGTCTCGAAAGTGTTCAATAAATGTCTAAAGAAAATTTAATCTGGAAATTCATTTCCTTTTTTTCTATTTAATTTTAAATCCTTTGATTTTAAGAATCCAAATTGTGCGTTTAAAGAGTCGTAGTATTCTTCGTCTTCTTTTGTCCAGTGTGAGCAGTCTAAGTATATAAAATCTTCAGAAGTTCCTTCGTTTAATTTTGGTGGTTCAGTAGCTATTCCAATTATAGAATGCAATTGCTTAAATTTATTCTTGGTTACCCCACAAGCTATTTCAAGTAATTGTTGCCTATAAGGACGATATTCGTTGTCGTAGTCGGAAATAGGATCAATCTTTAATTGGAGAAATAGATATGCCCTGTTTTTGTGAAACGATTCTATGTAAGTTAATAAACGAACAAAGGGTTGTTGCGATTGAGGAAAATTATTTATTGCACGCACTATTCTATCTGAAAGTTCCCTTCTATGAAAACGTGGCTCCATTGCCATATAATATATTGCATTTTTATTGTTAAATATAGATGCACCACGAGTGATACCATCGAGGGCATATTGGCACGTTTTCTGAATTAATCCATCCCAAACGTAAGAAATTTCATCAGATTTCTTTTTCCTTTTAAAAATATCACTTTGTTCGAAATCTTTCCATTCACCTTCACCGATAATAATCATATTTACTTTTTTATCCTTGTAACCTATGAAATGAGTATGATTCGATTCATCGTAATTTAACATGTAATGTGCGAGTAAATCTTCTTCACCACAGTATATTAAAGCCTCATAGTTATTAATTGCTGATATTTTTGCCTCCAAGTATCTGGAAAAGTCATAAAATGTATCGAGTTCTTTAAATATCAATTCAAGGTTTTCGCTATCAAAAATATGTACAGGATTGTTTTTATCTAAAGTTATTAAAAATGGAAAAGGAATATTGTCAGATTTATCACCATAAATTATAGCCAAACTACCAAAAACATTTTCATCAGAAAATTCCCTACATGCATCTTTAGCTCCATGAGCGATTACAATTTTGTGTACAATCATATTATTCGTATCAATTTTTATAGGGAAAGGAGATTTTAATTCCACATCAAGAAATATTTTAGCATTTCTTCTTATATATTTTTCAGCACCATGTGCAGTTTTAATTTGCATGTCAATTGCTTTTTTTTTCCATCTTTCCCAGTTTGTTATTGTGTCACCTTCTTTTTTTAATGATAAATTCTCTCTATCATAAAAAATAAATACATGATTGCCGAAAATAGCCAGTAAATCACACAACTCTTTTTTATCATCTTTGATTGGATTGGGGTAACTCCATAATTTCAAGAAAGTATTTTCACACAATTTAGCTAGAAGATTTTCCGTAGGTGTTACACCTTCTGATTTCGTGATCTTCATGAAATCTCCGCATTGTTTTTTAAATGATGCTCAACAAATACTAGTTCTACATATCTAAACTTTCAAGTTCCCAAGAATCGCCGTTACTTTTTAGAACACAAATATAATACGTTCGGATATTTGCGCCAAAACTATTTTCAGAATCAACATAAGCTGATACCTTGTATTTATTGTTTCCTAAATTTGATACTTTCGCGTCCAAAACAGAACAGAAATCTGCGGTAGCCGGTGCTTTTAAGTTTTGTTCAACAAATCGCTGGCTCATCACAAAAGCCATTCCGCTATCATCTGAATTACGACGAGAACTGCTTGATTTCTGTTCAGGTGGAGGTCTATATGATGATGACCCGCCATATTTGGCTGAAAAAGAAAATAATTTGACAAGCAAATATACGAGTATAATCAAAACTAAATAATTTAAGCAACTGCCCTTTTTTTTGGGAATATAACCGCAATTGGGGCAGGATTTAGCTTTTGTGCTAATATCTTTTCCGCATTCTTTGCATTTTCTTAATGCCACAAAACCTCCTATTCATTTGCCCTTTCAGCCAACATTCTGCCTGTAATAATGCCAAGTGTAATAGCAATGACAACTCCTGCAACAATTTTAAAATTATCATTGCCCTCTCGGTCTTTTATATTTTCTTCTTTAAAAGCAGAACTAGAGTTGATTTTTATGTTAGGATTTAATGTCTTGAAAAATTCCGCTTGGCAACTATAACAAGAATTAAGCATATCGGGTCTACGTTCGTCAATTATGTTTACAATATCAGCCCCCAAATAGCTTGCTTCTTCTCGTAACATTCTAATCGCATCGGATTCTCTACAACCAGCGGTAAAGGCATTGTCTCTTAATTTGATTTCTCTAATTTTCTCATAGGCATTAGAATTAAAGCTTGAGAATTTCACAATAGATATTTCTGCTGTCGATTTTATATCTTGTGAGTTCTGTTCTTTTTCGTAGCCCGATCGTTTTACTGTATAAGATGTACAGCCTGAAATAAAGAAAACATTCAGGTATAATACGATCATCAGAAACACACTACTCTTTAACATTTTTATCTCTCATGTTTAAACTAACAGCAACTCCTCTGTTTTGAACAAGTTTTTCGCATACTGTACGGACAAACGTCATTTTGTTTTTTTGTATATATGAATTATCCGTCTGCCATTTTAAAAATTATGATAATTTAATTATGATGTCAACGAGTTTCTTATTTTTCTTTATCATGCCGATAATTTAAACATACGCTGAAAAATATGCAATTCTATATTAAATTATTTGGAGACGGTCATGGTTAATACGGCAAATTATCATTGCTTTCTGTAAATAGGTTTTCATAGCTCTGTCGAATGAAAGTTCAGGATCTCCAGTCTCTTCGATTCTTTCATAACCCGTTTTAGCAAGCCAAAGCTTAAAAGGTTCCGCCCTTTGGCGAAGGAATTGACTGAACTACACGCAATAAATCTTCTGTTGAGAAGCAATCTGTAGCATAAAACTTGCCGTCACTAGCCTCAAATTTCAGTTGTACGATTTTTTCGTACACCTCACTTCCTTCTTTTTTGAGCTTCTTCTTTAAGTCGCTCCAATAACGTTTGGAAATAGATGAATCAGTCAGAATCTCTATCATATCAATAATTGAAAAATACCAGAGTTCATTATCTCCGTCCCAAAATCGCCGGACTTGTTTTTGGTTGTAGCACAGATAATTTGTGTCTTATTACTTTTTTCTCTGCTGTTGTCATTTTATTCCCTCCTTTTCTGAAATATAATAAATCATTTTTCGTTAGGAAAGAAGCTTAAGCAGACATATCATTTTTTATTTTTCCTCTTATTTAATTAACCGCACTCTCTCGTTAACCTTGCCCATAACGGTCATGAAAAAAAGATCACAAGCAAACATAACACGGTAAAGTCATATAGCCAATGTTAGCGGTTGTGTGTAATTATTCAATTTTCATTCGAGAATTATTCTTTAGAAGTACTGCTATGTCATTCCTTTTTTTTATTATTACAGTATCAAAAATATCTTGGATAAAAGGAGCGATTAAATATTGAGAATTTTCTCCAGGTGATATTCCATTGTCTAAAGCATCAATATAATCACTTGACATCATATAATGGTCATTTAAATAGAATACATAAGAAAAATGTTGAATAAAAATATCATTTAAATCAGAAGAAAACAAATCTAACATTTTAAGTCTTACAGGATTATAGATCTCGTTATCATTAGAAAGTACATTATGAAAAAAATTGTAATGAGTATTATCGTTGCACCTTTCTCTAATCTTTTTGTACCTTTTGTCTTTATCAAGTAGTAAAGTAATCGGTTTCAACAGACAAGAATTTTTTATATAGCTTGAAATTATCCTATATTCGGGAATGGTTTCAATTCCCTCTATCCACTTGTCAATCTGTTTAACTATAAGATTATCGATACTGTAATTATTTTTTAGATAAAGATTTAAGTAGACATTTATAAATGTGGAATCATAATATTTTCTTAGAAGAGCATACGCATCATTAATACGACCTTTTAATAAAACATCCCGTATTGAATCAAGCGTTCCATGCATCGATGAGAAAATATGAGCATCAAGGTTGTTTTCGATCTTAGTTCCTAGTAATATAAAATACATGATAGAGTCAGATAATGAATTGTAAAAATCTGCAATCTCTTTCAACTCAGAGAATACTATGTGCCCAGTATAATTTTTATTTATAAAATTATTCATTTTGAATTTTGATAGCTAGTCAATATTCCATTTTCAAAGTATAAATATAAATTACTATAAACCCATTGTTCATGGATACCCCAATCACCGACAGTTTTATTTATATTATTGGGGTTACCTAAACTTATTGAGGCCATTTCAACCGTCATTCCCACCCAGTAATAACCATTAAATAAGTCCTCGCCGATATTTTTCCCGAATTTATCCGTTAAAAACTTTTTGTACTCTTGTTTCTTCTTTTTATTAAAATTGATCTCATTTTCTTGCTTTTCTTTAATTATATTTTCTCTGAAAAGTATAATATCTTCTGTTTCGGATAAAATAGACTCAAAAACATAACCGATATGTTCGTCTTTTTTTACAAGCCATGAATTTTCTTTAACAAATTTTTCGTTAAAACAGTAATCTAGCAAAATTAAAGTATCATTTATTTCAGTCTTGAATAAAATATCTGAGTACATTGAATTTTCTTTTCTAATCTCACCTTTTGATTTGCAAACAACTTTTATAGAATTTTTCCCTTTCAACTCAATTAGTTTTTTTTGCATAATGTATTTATCCAAGTCATTTTTTACTATCTCTAATGAATCTGTTTTTGACTTTATTAGATTTTCTAATCGCAATCTATCTATTTTTAAATTCGCGATATTAGAATCTATACTTTGACATAGCAGAGCACTTTGAATAACGAATAATACAATAATGAACTTCACATGATCCTCCTATAAAAAACAATTTAAATTACACATTTCCGCTAACGAGCGGCTAAGCGAATGGTTTCGTTTAGCCGTGACATTTGCGCCTGTTTGCGGAAGCTAAGTGAATGGTTTCGTTAAGACTGCATGTTTGAACCTATTTCAAGAAGCTATATGCCACAGCGGTGCTTTTTTCTTCTGAATGTGAAAGAGCCTCATGTGTTTACCTTGTTCGATCTGTATTCTTATCTCAGTCAGAAAAATTATGATAATTTAATTATGATGTCAACGAGTTTCTTGTTTTTCTTTATTGAAAGATATATTACATTAGTCCGTCAGCGAGGATCTTGAGGCCGATGAGGATCAATACAATGTCGTTCGAGTAATATATTGATTTAAGCGAAAAAAATTTGTATATTGAGATCAAGTAAAGAAAAGAAGCTTATTTATAAAGAAGTGATTATATGAAACTGCATACTCAGATCATAGAAAAAGAAGGAAAGAAAGAATTTGTTGTAATACCTGTCAAAGAATTCAAGATATTAGAAGAAATGATAGAAGATTACGAAGACCTTAGAGACTTAAGAGAAGCAAAAGCAAGCTCAAAAGGCGAAAAGGCAGTTCCTATTAAAAAGGTAATAAAAAGCCTGAAACTGTAATTAATATAGCCTAGATGGAAATTCATAAAGAAGACCTGCAGGCTGATTGGGATTTAGCAGTTAATGGTAAAACATCATTTCTGATAACGAGGTTAGACCAATGAGAATAAAAAAAATTGAAGCTATGTCAAATTATATCCTGAGGATCGAATCTGAGGGAGGTCAGATCGGAGATTTTGATGTTAAGCCTTACTTGGCTTATGAAGCTTTTATTTATTTAAAAGACATTGACCATTTCATGCGCGTCAGAAACGGCGGATATTACATAGAGTGGGACTGCGGTGCTGATCTTTCTGCCGATACTATTGAAGCAAAATGGAAAGTGCTCGTATCGGAATAACTAGCTCAATTGCTGTAAATGATCACTGCTTTCTGCAAAATTATTCTTCGTCATCTTTTTCAGTCTTATCTAAAAAGTTATTTTCCTTACCGGTTAACAAGGTCTTTGCATTTTCCGGGCTTACTATACTTTCACCTGTCTGCTTTTCGATTTCTATTCTTGCCTGCTTTGCCGCAAATCCGCCCTTTTTTGCAACTTCAACATTTTCATGAAAACCATCCGGTTTCTGCTTTTTAGATATTTCTGAAGTCGAAGCTTCCGCAAGCATATTTAAAACCAGTTCAAGGTTAGTCATATTGTCTCTCAAGTTTTCTTTCTTGAGATTCTTCAGCTTTTTATATTGCTTTACCGATTTATCTGACCACGCTTTTGTAATCTCATCTGTCAAAATAGCATAATCCTGCTCTTTCTTCATTCCTCTTTCTTTCCACTCATCAGTAAGCTCTTTCCTGACTTCAATACTCTTTAACCTCTGATTGATCCATTCCTTAGAATACCCTTTCTGTAAATAGGTTTTCATAGCTCTGTCGAATGAAAGTTCAGGATCTTCAATTTCGTCTATTCTTTCTCTTCCAACTTGAGCTAACCATAACTTGAACGGTTCTGCTTTCGGAGACGGAACAGACTGAATAAGCCTGAACAGTTGCTCGGTATCAGCGACATCGGTAAGCCTCATTTTGCCGTCAGCAGCCATCATTTTCAAACTGTGACAATTTGTCACGGTTTCATTTCCCTCTTTTTTCAACCGTTCTTTCAATTTACGCCAATATGCACCTGAGTCAATACTTTCAGTAAGCACTTCGATCACATCAATAATAGAAAAATACCACTGTTCATTATCTTCGTCCCAGTGGCGACGGACTTGTTTTTGATTGAATAAGATTATTGAGTTTGAGTTTTTCATTGTATGTTTAAGCTCCTTTATTAACATTTTCACCCCTAAAGCCTTCAACGGTCATGGCTAAAAGCACCACACAAGTCACAATGAACCAGTCAGTTTCATGTAGCCAATGTTGTCTGGTTGTTGTTATAAATATCGTTAATTGCCTAAGCTACACAAGTTAGAATGAAATACTATCATGGTGTTCTCACAATCCGAAAGCCCAAGTCGTAAGTGCTGCTGTTCGGGCTGAAGTATTTGTAGCGATAAGCAACACGACAGGTGCTGGTACTACTGGCCCAACCACCACCATGTAGAACACGATTAGTCCCATTAGTAGGTCCATAAGGGTCAGTCACTGTTCCCAGATCATTACAAGTAGTGTAATAACTGCTTCCATACCAATCCCAACACCATTCATATAAATTTCCAGTCATGTCATAAATTTCAAGCTGATTAGGTGCTTTTGTACCAGTGGGTTTTGAACCGTAGGGATTATTATTCTCGGTATACCAAGCAACTGTACTAACTGTATCGCTACCGCTGTAACGATAATCGTCAGTATGATGACTACCACCTCTCGCAGCATACTCCCACTCTGCTTCTGTAGGTAGTCTGTAGCCATTGGCAGACCAGTTACATTCTACAGCATTCCATGTAGAGTCTGAACTAGTCGGCACCGTTCCCCAGATATCTGGATCTGTTGAACTATTTATAGTATAACACGGAGTGATGCCTTCGGCTATGCTCCTTTTATTACAATAAACCATTATTTCATACCAACATACAGAGTAAGCCGGATAATTGTCACCCGTTCCGTAAGAACTCCAATCCTTAGCAGGCATATAAATAGTCCATTCAGACTGTGTTACCTCGCATACTCCCATGTAAAAATCACTAACTGTCACACTATGTAAAGGTGTTTCATCAATAGAACCTTCGTTAAAATGATCACCCATCTGGTATGTACCTCCTTGAACAAAGACCATCTCAAGGGAGTCTGTTACAGTTATTACTTTGCTATCTGTATCTGAATCCTGCCCATCGCTAACTGTAACCGTAATTGTATAAGTATAGTTGGTATTTGGAGCTGTCCAAACTGTACTTGAACCAGTTGTTGTAGAAAGATCACCACCTGTCGATATCCAGCTGTAGGTCAAACTATCTCCATCATCGTCTGTTGCGCTACAGCTTAAATCTACTGTTCCACCTTGCTGAACAGATGTCGCCGATGCTGTCATACTGTTAATCAACGGAGTATTGTTTGTCGGTTCTGTACCTCCGTCATCATCAGAGCATGACAAAAAAATCATTCCTAGTAGCATAAAAGTAAGTAAGATAGGTATCCATTTTTTCATTTTGTTCTCCTTAGATTTAAATATCTTAGTTAAGCTTAGGCACATCTTTTATCCATAATATTTTGTAACAATTGCACCTGACGTGCGGCTAAGCTAAGCGAATGGTTTCGTTTAGCCTCGACGTTTGAACCTATTTCAAGAAGCTATACGCCACAGCGGTGCTTTTTTCTACTGTATGCGAAAGAGCCTCATGAGTTTACCGTGTTCGATCTTTATTATTATCTCAGTCAGAAAAATTATGATAATTTAATTATGATGTCAACGGGTTTCTTATTTTTCTTTATCTGAAGATAAATTACATTAGTCCGTCAGCGAGGATCTTGAGGCCGATGAGGATGAGTACAATGCCGCCGACGAGTTCGGCGCTCTGTCCCAGCCTTCTGCCGGCGCGCTTGCCGATGTTGACGCCGACGAGAGATATGACGAAGGTGGTGCATGCGATCAGGACGGCGGGATAGTATATCTCAACATCAAGAATAAGTATGCTTAAGCCGGCAGCGAGGGCATCTATGCTGGTCGCTACAGCCATAACGAGCA
>JAQUVR010000017.1 GCA_028693335.1 Candidatus Iainarchaeum sp.
ATTTCTGGAAAAGAAGCATTTTTGTTATATCAAAGTTATGGTTTTCCAATAGAGATGATTCAAGAACTGGCAATAGAAAAAAATATTTTAATAGATTTATTAGAATTTCAAAAAGAAGAAGAAAAGCACAAAGAGCTATCAAGAATTGGTGCTGAACAAAAATTTAAGGGTGGTCTTGCTGAGCACACAGAAATTACTGAAAAATATCACACAGTAACTCATATTCTAAATGAAGCACTTAGAAAAATAATTTCAAAAGATATTAAGCAAAAAGGTAGCAATATAACTACAGAAAGATTAAGATTTGATTTTAATTTTGATAGAAAATTAACTGAAGAAGAAATTTTAGCTGTTGAAAAAGAAGTAAATGATGTTATTTCACAAAATTTATTAGTAACAAAAGAATCAATGAAGTTAGAAGATGCAATTAACTCAGGAGCACAAGCAGAATTTGGAAATAGATACCCAGAAGTAGTTTTTGTTTATTCTGTTGGAAACTATTCTAAAGAAATCTGTATGGGTCCACATGTAGAAAATACCGGAAAAATCGGTAAATTTAAAATAGTAAAAGAGGAATCAATTGCTTTTGGGGTTAGAAGAATTAAAGCAATTTTAGAGTAATTTTATGAAATCAAAAATTATTATTCTTTTATTTTTATTTTTATTATTTTTTATTTTTGGAACCTATTTTCTTGAACAAGAAAAAGAATCTACTAATGTTTCTAGTTACTCTGATTTTAATTATTTTGAACAAAATGAAGTTGATGGAAATAATTTAGAAAAATTAGATCTGTCGGTGTTTTTTTGTCCAGAAGATGATTGTAAGAATAAACTTTTAGATTTAATTTATGATTCTAATAAATCAATTTATTGTGCCCTTTATTCTCTTACTGATAATGATATCTATGATGCAATAAGAACAAAACAAAAAGAGAATTTAGATATAAAAATTGTTACAGATCTAATAAACACAAATAGATCAACATCAAAAATTGGTTTGTTAAAAGCAGATGGTGTTTCTATAATAACTAACCCAGAAGAAAATAAATACATGCATAATAAATATTGTGTTTTTGATGAAAATGTTCTTTTAGTGGGTTCTGCAAATTTTACTAATGATTCTTTTTTAAGTAATAATAATATTTTAATAATAAAAGATTCAGAGCTATCTAAAATATTTTATGATAAGATTAATTCTTATTTTCAAAATAATTTTTCAAAAGATTATTTATTAATTCAAAACCAAATTAAAAATTCACAAATAAATTTTTGCCCAAATGACGATTGTTTTGATTCTGTTGTAAAGTATTTAAGAGAATCAAGAGAGTCTATTTATTGTATGTTTTACAGTTATACTTTAAATGATTTTTCTTATGAATTAAAAAGAATAAAATCAATATATCCAGATATTGATATTAAAATAATAATTGAGAAAGATCTTTGTAGTTATCCCTATTGTGAGTATAATTCTTTATTAAAAGACAATATTGAAATAATCTTTGATGAGAACAATAACACTATGCACAACAAATTTTGTGTTTTTGATAAAAAAGTAGTTATGACTGGTTCTATGAATATGTCTTTAAATGGAATTAAAAATAATGAGGAGTCTTTAATTTTTATTGAAGATAATAATTTATCCCAAAAATATGAAAATTATTTTTTTAAGTATTGGTTTTTATGGAAATGATATTAATAATTAAAAAATATCATTTATAAATATTATGTATGTTATATATTATATACAACTGATTATTTTGAAGGGGCTGTAGTGTAGTCTGGTTATCACGAGAGCTTTGGGAGCTTTTAACCCCAGTTCAAATCTGGGCAGCCTCACTTAATTTTTTAATGGGTGATTTTTGGGAATGTTTAGAAAAGTGACAAGAAAAACAGGTATAAAGCCACGACAAACAATACCAAAAGATAAAATACGTTCATTAACTGAAAAAAAAAATGAACAATTAGAAATAGATTTTGGCGATTTTTTTAAAAAAAAAGAAAAACCTGTTAAAATAATAAAATCTAAACAAAAACCAGAAGAACATTTTTCACAAACAATTACTGATTTTTTAAGACCTGATAAAATAAATGTTTTAGTTGAGTTTCTGTCTTTAGAAGCAGTATCTGCACAAAGATCCAGAAAGTTTGCAAAAAGAGATAATTTAGAAAAGGTTATTGCACATATTGAAGCAATTAAGAAAAAAAGAGAAGAAATCGATTGGGCACAACAACAACAAAAAAGGCATTATCAGGATCGCGAATTAACTAGAGAATTAAATGACGATATTTCAAGATATCAGTCTGATATTAATGTTTTAAAAAAGCAAGTATCAACAGCTATTTCTGTTTTATTCAGATCAAGTTATCCTAAGAACTATGCAGCAAATAATGTTGAATCTGTAATTTTAAAGAAATATTATATCAGTAAAAGCGATGTTTCTTTTAGAAAATATGATGTTCTTCAAGAATAATTGTCTTAATTAATACATTTATAAATTATTTCTCTAATATATATTTATATAATTTAAAGGAAAATATACTATGGTATCTAATCAAGAACTAAAAATACAAGAATTTAATGACTGGTTTAATGATATTATCTCAAAAGCAGAACTTGCAGATTTAAGATATAATATCAAAGGCATGGTGGTTTATAGACCATGGTCTACATATTCCATAAATAAGATATTTAGAATGTATGAGGATGTTTTTGATAAAACAGGTCATCAACAAATGATAATGCCATTGTTGATACCAGAAGAAAATTTTTTTAAAGAAAAAGAACATGTACAAGGATTTACTCCAGAAGTTTTTTGGGTAACTGAACATGGAGACGAAAAATTTGAAACTAAGTATGCTCTAAGACCAACAAGTGAAACAGCCTTTTATTTTATGTTTAGTTTATGGGTTGATAGTCACAGAGATTTGCCATTTAAAACATATCAAAGAGCAAATATATTTAGATATGATACAAAAGCAACAAAACCTTTTTTTAGAGGAAGAGAATTTTATTTTTTTGAAACACATAATATATTTGAAACATATGAAGAATCTTATGATCAAGTATTAGAAGATATGCAAATTTCTGAAGATATTTTACATGTTAGCCTTGCAATACCATTTATTTTTTTTAATAGACCACAATGGGATAAATTCCCTGGAGCACTTAATACTTATGGTGCAGATGCTTTAATGCCAAATGGTAAGACCATACAAATAGTAACAACACACACACTAGGTCAAAATTTCACAAAACCTTTTGATGTTAAGATAAAAGATATTAATGAAGAGATAGTTTACCCATATGGAACCTGTTATGGACCAGGAATAACAAGAATCTATGGTGCATTAATAGGTGTTCATGGTGACAAAATTGGATTAAGATTGCCTTTTGAACTTGCACCAACACAAATAATAATTACTCCATTATATTTTAGTGGTGTTGATTCTAACAAAATAGAAGAAGTTTGTCTAGATTTTGCAACAGATCTTGATAAATTAGGGTATAGAGTAAAAATTGATGATCAAAAAGAAAAAAGACCTAAAGAAAGATTTGAATATTATGAAATGAAAGGCGTTCCAGTCAGAATAGAAGTTGGCCCAAAAGATATTGATGATGGCTCAGTTATGATCTTTAGAAGAGACACTAATGAAAAAACAAGAGTTTGTTTTGCTGATGTGTTTGATGAAATAAAAAAAATTTCAGAAAGATTTACTGATAATCTAAGAGAACAAGCTGATGAAGAATTTGATGATAAATTGATAAGTCTAGATAACTATGATGAATTAAAAGAAGAACTAGAAAAAGGAAAACTAGTAAGAGTTCCATTTTGTTCAATAGATATGGATGGCAAAGCTTGTGCAGATCAATTAAAATCAGAAACCAATGGTGGTGAAGTAAGAGGAGTAAGAATGGATATCTCTGAAATACCAGAAGATGAGGAAAAATGTATTGTTTGTAACAAAAAAGCTAATGTCTTTGTTTATGTTGCAAAAAGTTATTAATGTGAAATAAATTTGTTAAAGTTTAGCACAGTTTCAGAATATTTTGAAAAAATAGATAAAACTTCTAGTCGTTTAGAGATAACTGATATTTTATATGAACTTTTTTCTTTAGCAGAAAAATCAGAAATAGATTCTTTAATTTATTTTTGTCAAGGTAAACTTGGCCCAAACTATATTTCTAATGATATTAATATTGGTCAGTCAATTTTAATCTCTTTAATTTCACAATACACAGCAATTTCAGAAACAAAAATAAAAGACGATTTTTTGAAAAAAGGAGATTTGGGGTTAGTTATTGAAAACAACAAATCTTCAAACAAACAAATCACTTTATTTAGTAAAGATCTTGATTTTTTAGAAATTTTTAATACCTTTAAAAAAATTGCTTTAATTGAAGGAAAGGGATCAACTGAAGAAAAACAAAAACTTTTCAAATATATTTTGTTTAATTCAAATTTAGTTTCTTCAAAATATTTAGTAAGATTTCCAATAGGATTTAGATTAGGTTTTTCTGATTCAACAATTGTTGATGCTTTATCTTTGTTTGGAGGCGATGATCCAAAGACAAATAAAGAAATTATTACTGGAAAATATCAATTGGTGTCAGATTTAGGACTAATCTCTAAGATAATATTTATAGATGGTTTTGATAAATTAAAAGATTTAAAAATCACTCCATTTATTCCAATAAAATCACAACTTTGTGAGAGATCAAAAGATCTTAATGAAATTAAAGAAAGACTTGGAACTTTTGCGGTTGATACAAAAGTTGATGGTTTTAGACAACAGATCCATAAGGTTGGAAATGAAGTTAAAATATTTTCTAGACAAGAGGAAGATATTACTAACATGTTTCCAGATGTTGTAGAAAATATAAAAAAAATAAATCACGATTTTATTATAGATTCTGAGGCTATTGCTTATGATTCTGAAAATAAAAAATATCATTCTTTTCAAATAACAATAAAAAGAAAAAGAAAATATGATATTTTAGAAAAATCAAAAGAATTACCACTTCACCTAAAAGTTTTTGATTGTCTTTATCTTGATGGTGAAGAGATTTATGATCTGCCATTTCTAAAAAGAAGAGAAATTGTTGAAAGTGTTTTTAATATAAATGATTTAATCAAGGCAACTGATTTAACAATTACAGAAGATATTTTAGTTTTAGAAAAAATATTTTTAGACAGATTAAAACAAGGTTTTGAAGGAGTTATCTGTAAAGATCTTAATCAGCCATATAAAGCAGGATCTAGAGGATATTCTTGGATTAAATTTAAGAAATCATATAGTGGCAATCTAGACACCATAGATGCTGTTATTTTAGGATATGATCTTGGACAAGGTAAAAGAACAGAACTTGGTATTGGTGCTTTACTTGTTGGAATATATGATGATGTTACTGATAAATATTATACACTTGCAAAAGTAGGAACTGGTTTATCAGATGATTTAATTAAAGAGCTTTTTGAGAAGCTTGATACTGAAAAATTATCTAAAAAACCAGATTATATTGTTTCAAATATTACTGTAGACTGTTTTGTTGTTCCAAAAATAGTAGTTGAAATAAATTTTGATGAAATTACAAAAAGTCCAATACATACAGCTGGAACAGATCAAGAATCTCAACAAGGAATTGCATTGAGATTTCCAAGATTAGTAAAAATTAGAATGGATCGATCAAATAAAGAAACAACAACAATAAAAGAAATAGAAAAAATTAGTACTGTTTAATAGCACTCCACATAACTTCATCCTTTGAATTAACAACTAATCCATTTTCTGTAATTTGACAAGGATGTGCTGCTTGAGAATGTTTAGTACCTCTTAATTTTCTAATAAATATTGATCTGTGTGGTGGAATAAAGTACATTGCAAAAATACCATCAACAACAAATTCTTCAACACCATAAGCAGAGAAGTCTCTTGGACCTCCATTGGTTTCAGATGTCATCATTGTTGTACAGTTTAGATCTTTTAAATAATCTCCAAACCTAAATAATAAGTTTCTTAATTTACCTGGATCTGTAATCCATCCGCCAAATGCAGTAGTAGAATCTATTGTTAGTCTTGTTGCACCTATGTCTTTTACCATTGAGGACACAATATCTAATTCTTTGTCTATTTGTGCTTCAACATCTTTACGAGGGTCTATATGCATTCTGTAGATCTTCATTAAGTTTTTTTGTTCTAATGATCTAATATCCCAATTGAAACTTTCCATGTTCCAAACAATGTTTTTTAGATTATCTTCTACTGTTACAAATAATCCAGGATCTCCAAATCTTCTTGCTCCTTCATAAATAAAAGTTGTTGCAAAGATTGTTTTACCAGATCCTGCACCACCAGAAACCATGGTTGTTGCGCCTTCTGGTATTCCTCCTTGAATTAGTTCATCAAATCCTATTACGCCTGTTGGCACTCTCTTCATTTTAATAATCAACTCTTTTTAATATTATATTATATATTAAGGTAATTATATTTATATATATTGTGGTATTTGAAATTATGACTTTTATTTGATATTAGTATTAAACTTAAATATATTTATATATATTTTTACTTATTAATAATATAGAAATAATTATTAATTTCTAAAGATTAGTGGTGAAAAACACATGGACAAGTTAGTAACTCTTATTGATCAACCAAACTGGAAAATAATTCTTTATGATCTAGTAAAATCTAATGAAATTGATATTTGGAATGTTAATCTAATTGAACTAACTGATCTTTATTTAGAAAAGATTAGAAATTTACAACAAAATAATTTGTTAATTCCAGCAAATGCTTTATTAGCTGCTGCAATTTTACTTAAACTAAAAACTTATTCTTTAAAATTATCAACAATTTCAAATGATGAAGAAGAATTAAAACTATTAAGTGAAGAGGATTTTATGGCAATTAGTGGATCAATTGATCTAAATACCCCAACAAGATTAAAAGAAGGACAAGTTAGTCTTGATGAATTAATTGATATTATTGATGTTATGATAAATAAACCAACAAAAAAAAATATAGAAAAAAGAATAAAAGAAGTTAAAGAATTTAAATTTATTTTACCAAGAAAAACACAAGAAATAACAGACAGAATAAATAAATTGTTAGATGTTATAAATAGTTATAAAGACTCAGAAAATTTAGTTTTATTTTCAAATATGACAAAAGGGCAAGACCCTTCAAAAATGATAGATAATTATTTTATACCAATGTTATTTTTAGTGCAGGATCAGAAAATAGATGCTTGGCAAGAAGAATTTTTTAAAGAAATCTTTATTAAAACATTATAGTTAAAATTTGTGAAAGATAATGAGTGAAATAAGCACAACAAACATAAAATGCATAATAGAAGCAATAATTTTTATGAGCCCTAGAGGAGTGCCTTTGAAAAAAATTGAAAAACAATTACATGGTGTTGAAAAAGATATAATTCTGTGTGCGATTTATGATTTGGTTGATGATTATAATAAAAGAAACACAGCATTAAAAGTTATTTTTGAAAATGATAATTTAGAAATGATAACTAAACAAGAATATTCTAAATACAATTCTTTTGCTGTTGGAAAGCAATTGAGTAAAGGAGAACTGAAAACATTGGCATTAATTGCAATAAATGCTCCACAGGTTGAACAATGTAAGATAATAACTAAAAGACCTTATGATCATTTGGCAACATTAAAGGAATTAGGGTTAATTACAGTAACCAAAAAAGGCAAAAAAAATATGTTGTCTGTAACTAAAAAGTTTGATCTTTTGTTTAATAAAAAAATAAAAATAAATAATTTGAAGGTAGATGATTTATGAATAAAAATTTTTTAAAAATAATTTTTGTGTCATTGTTCTTAATTACAATATTTGGAAATATTTCTGCAACATATATTCCAGATGCAACAATGAAAATATTTGCAGTAACTGGATCAAATGTTGCAATGGATGCAACATTACACGCCGAAATTAGACCCGGATCCGGCAGAATTTTTTCATCAATTCACACAATTGTTGGATCACAAACACAAGAATCAGAAAGAAATGCTGTAATTGCTGCAACAACAGCAGTCGGTAATGACACCAGAAATAAATATGATTTTTATTTTGATATTCAATCATCTGCAAGTAGTATAGATGGCCCATCAGCAGGCGGTGCTATTGCTTTATTGTTAGTTAGTATGCTTAGTGGAAATGATTTAAATCAAAAAGTAAGTATTACAGGATCAATTACTTCTGACGGGTATATTGGAGATGTTGGTGGAGTATATGCCAAAGCAAAAAAAGCAAGTGAAGTTGGAATCAAATTGTTTATGATACCAATGGGTAACAGACAACAAGTTATTACTAATCAAGACGGTTCAACAGATTTAGTTGATCTTATTGATTATTCTTATAGTAATTGGGGTATGAAAATAGTTGAAGTTCAAACAATTGATGATGTTTTAAAATATTCTAGTATGGATATAGAAAATATTGATATTAATAATCCAATTGTAACAGAAACTGATAATATTTTTGTTCCAGAAAAGATTCAAGTTTCAAGAGCAATAAACCCTATGAGAGGCATTGTTGATAAATATTTAAATGATGTAAATGTTACAATTACTAGTACAGAAAAAAGTGTTGATACCAGTATAATTAAAGACAGCACAATTACTCAAGGATTAATATCTCTTTTGTCTTATGCAAAAGATTCAGTAAATAGAGCCGAAGTTTATTCAAATTATAATTATTTATATACTGCGGCTAATGAAGCATTTTTAGCAAAAATATATGGAATGGTTATTTCTGAGGTTATGGATAATCCATCAATTTTATCTCAAAATTCTACAATATATAATTTAAAAATATCAGAACTTGAAAAGAAATTAGCACTAACAGAAAATAGAGCAAAAATGTGTTCTTTAGAAAAAATGGAGTGGTGTATTGGTGCTAGACAAAGAATTACTTGGGCTAGAAATAAAATTGAAGATTTAAAGATTGCAAATAAAGAGGTTATGTTAAATCAAAGTTTAGACAAAATAATGGATTATGGATATGCAAGTGGCTGGATTGAAATTGCAAATGATTTTTTAGATATTGGTATTGTTAGCCAAGGTAACAATTTTAAAGAAAGTTCTGATTTTAAGGATAGAGCAGAAAGTTACATTGTTGATATTGAAAATCAATTAACAATTTCTGATGAATCTATAATTAGTGATACAGATTTACAAAGAAGATTAAAAGCAGCAAAAACAAATTTAAATAAAGGGTGGTATGTTTCATCTCTTTTTGATGCTGCAACAGCAAAGGCAGTCTTAATATCAAAAAAAGAAAATAATAGTGATCTTTTTTCAGAAGCTGTTTTTAAAGAAAAATATGATGTTTTGTTACCTATATTAAGATCAAATAATGGACTGAATAGTACAAATCACATTTGGTCTAAACAGTTTTTTGATCATTCACTGTATTATTATAAAAAATATTTGAGTTATGAAAATAAAAATGATACTAGAGCAATAACAGATCTTAAAACAGCAAACTCTATAATAAATTTTTCTGTATTACTTTATGATGTTGAAAAAGAAGTTATTGCTTATTATGATAATGCAAGCATAGATATTATTACAGAAATTATTGATATTGAAATTGTTGATGATAATTTAGATACTACCAATTTAGAACAAACAGAAAACTCTGATAAAGTTTATTATGTTTATACAAAGGACAATAAGGAAAAATTAAAGACAGTTTATCTTTATATTTATATAATTGCTTTATTTGCTATGATTATTTCTGTGGTTATATATATTGATAGAAATTCAAATAAGAAGATTAAACTTCAAAAAAAGTTAGCAGAACTTGATGAAAAACTTTTAGATGGAAAAATAAGTGAATTTACTTATAAAGAAATGAGAGCTATATATCTTAAAGAATTAAAGGCTTTTAAAGATGTTGAGAAAGTTAAAAAAAAATATGAATTAGATAACTCAACAATTAATAAATCCACTGTTAATAAGATGACATCTGTTAAAGATTTGTTAAAGATAAAAAAAGATAATAAAAAATAAATATAAATACAAATAGAGATTATTTAAAAAAATTTAGATTAGTAATAATTTCTGTATTTGTAATTATAATATTAGGTATCTTTTTATTTAAATATTTTGAAAAATGGAGTTTTGTTGATTCTTTTTATTTTACGGTTATTACTTTGACAACTATTGGCTATGGAGAGATTACTCCAATTACAACACAAGGTAAAATTGCAGCATCTATTTTTGCATTAATGGGTGTTGGTGTTTTTTTATTTTGTATTGGTGTAATTGCAGAACATTATTTTACTGAGAGACTTGCATATCAAAATAAAATTGCAGAAAAAGGAATAAATAGAAAGATCAATCAAAAAATAGCTGGCGAAGTAAAAAGACAATTTCGATTTATTAAATCTGTTGCTGATCTTAAAAATAAGTCAAAAGAAAATAAGGAAAACTAATTTTAGAAATGTTTTTAAAGTTTTTGTTATTTAATTATAATATTTAGTTAGAAACAATTAACAAAAAGTTAGAAATAGGTGATATTAAATGAGAAAAACAAAAAACAATAAAGAAAAGATGATCTTATATTATAAGAGATTAATAATTGTAGGAGTTATAATTTTATTAATTGGTCTAATATTACAAGCATTTTTTAATTTACACTCATCCATTGGATCTATTTTTACAAGCATGGGTGTTGCAATGTTAGTTATTGGAATAATTAGATTAATTAGAAAAAATCAATTTCCAGAAAAAGATGAAAGAACAAGAAAAATTGGTTCTTATGCTTTAAGTTATTCTTGGTTATTTACTCTTGTTTTTTTAAC
>JAQUVR010000018.1 GCA_028693335.1 Candidatus Iainarchaeum sp.
GGGTTCTATTATTTTTCAGTTCAGAAACAAAATAAGAAACAACCTCTTTTTCAAAATCCTTAGACACATCAAAAACATAATGGGGCACATTTAAAGAATCGCAGATCTTTTTTGCAATTAAAATAGAATCTTTAGTGCAACAAGAATTTTCTCTGCATTTACCTTTTTGCCAAACTGGCAATTTTAAAGACAAACCAATAGGATCATATCCTTTTTGTTTTAACAACACCAAAGCTATTGCAGAATCAACTCCACCAGATAATCCAACAACAATTTTTTTTTTAATTTTCATAAATTTTCTTGATTTTTTGAAATTTTTATTAGCTCTGTTTTTGAAATTGCATCAAATATCAATTTATCAGAATCAACAATATTCTTTTCCAGATCAATAACAAAATCTAATTTTGCTTTTGTTTGAGGGTGTTTGTCTACCATAAAAGAACAACAATCAGGGTATGGTAAAATAGATAAATCATAAGTGCCAATTTTTTTTGCAACTGAAATGATTTCTTCTTTATTTAATCCGATTAATGGTGTTAATATAGGTAGTTTACTAGAATCATAAATACACAATAGATTATCTAATGTCTGAGAAGCAACCTGCCCAACACTATCCCCAGTAACAATTGCTTTTGCGTTTTCTTTTTTTGCAATTTGATTAATTATTTTTAACATATATCTTCTATAAATAATCATTCTATAATCAGCAGGAACAAAAGTAATTATTTGTTTTTGAATATCAGAAAATGGAACAACATAAAGTTTTGCAAAATTTTGATATTTTGATAATACTTCACAAAGTTTATAAATTTTTGATTTTAAAGAACTAACATCTAATGTTCCTGAAAGAATGTGAACAAAAACAACCTTACACCCCCTAGTCATTAAATAATATGCAGAAACCGGGCTATCAATACCACCAGACAAAGAACAAATTACTGTTCCACTAGATCCAGTCGGAAGACCACAAAGTCCAGGTGTTTTTTTTGTATATACAAAAATTTCGGTTTCAGTTACTTCTATAAAAATTTCTAAATCTGGTTTGTCTAGATTTACTTTTTTTTTATATTTCTTTATTACTTCTGCACCAACCAATTCATTTATTTTTTGAGAGGTGTATGGAAATTGTTTATTTGATCTCCTTGCATTAACTTTAAAGGTTTCAAACTCTTTCTCATTTATTAATCCAAAGACACAATCACAGATATCACTTATTTCTTTTTTACAAGCAACAACAAAAGCAAAAAAAGCAATTCCGATTATGTCTGATAATTTTTTAGAAATTTCTTCAATTTGTTTTTCTAAAAGATCCTCTTTTAATAAACAAACAACAATACCATACCTTCTGTTTGTTTTCAACACATATGGCTCTAAAACAAAATTAATGTTTTTAATCAACTGCCCTTCAAATTTAGATCTGTTTCCTTTCTTTATACCAATTTCACTATAGTGAATAACAATGTGTGTGTATTTTGTCATAATTTTTCAAATTTAAAAATAGTTAAATATATATAAATAAAGAATGCAAACATTTAAAAATCAAAATAATCAAAAAAAAGTTAAATTGGTTCAGCCAACCCAAATTTTAGGCGACTCTAAAAAAAGAGAAATACACTCTTGTTTTTATATATTTTGGTACAAAATATATTCTTATATGGTATTTGTTTTAATTAAAAAAAACAAGTGATAATAAAAAAATAAACGAATTTTGAGGTGGTTTTGGTGGCATTTTTTGAAGGTGTATTCGCAAAAAAAGATAATTTAGATATGGATGATTTTTTAAATAACATGGAAGTTGAAGAGGAACCAGAAGAAGTTGACTTTTACATAAAATCCATAAATCTACAAACAAACGCAGAAGTTGAAGAAACAATTAGAGAGCTTAAACAAAGAAATATTGTTATTTTAGATATAGAAAACTTATCTAAGAGAAACGCACAAAGAGCAAAACAATTTTTAGGTCAAATAAAAATGTTTGTTAAAGATAATGGCGGAGATTTAGCTTTAATTTCAAATGGTAAAGTTTTATTAACTCCATCAAAAGTAAAAATCTTTAAGAAAAGAAATTAATTGTAATGTTAATTAAAAATGGAATTTAATAAAAATTGTTTTCCAATAAACATAGCTCCAGAAGATGCACTTTCTATATTTGAGAAAGAATTTGCGTCTAAAGGGCACAAAGTAAAAATCAATAAAGAAGGATTAAGATTAGTTGTCCTTCCTTATTGGGTCTGTTTTTTTGATATTGATACTAAGACTAATGGAAAATATAAGCACATTTCTGGTCAAACAGCATTAAATGCCACAAAAAATAAAATAGAAGACGAGATCTTAAAACTATTTGAGATCTCTAATCCTAAATTTATTGAAAAATTAGAAATTAATCTTATTGAAAGAATTGATGTAAAAATCAAGAAACTTGTTCTAACTAAAGAAGAATCTGAAAAAATAATCTTAAAAACAATATTAAGTAAATACTCAACAACAAAAGAAGAAGTTGCATTAAGTGGTTTTGATGAAATTTGGGTGCCATTTTGGAAAATGACAGTTAATAAAAAAGATTATATTTTTGATGCAACAGACAATAAATTAAATAATTTCAATGAAATTGTTGTTAAACAAAAATCAAATAATGAACTATTTACAGAAATGATAGAAGAGATTAAAGAACCATCTAAATTATTGGGATATTTTGGATATATTTTTAAAAATATTTTTAAGTTGTTTAAAAATATTATGTTATTTTTATATAAGCACAGCACAATTTTTTTATTAATAGTGCTTTTAATATTGCTATTTTTATTATTTATTTAAAATATTTAATAGATCATCAATTGTCTTAGACATACAAATCTTATTCTTAATAATTTTTGCGTTTGGCAAACCATTTGACAATTGAAGCAAAACTAATTTCTGCGCACTAATTGATTCTTTATTCTTGTTTGCAAATTTTAAATAATCAAAAATCACATCTATTTTAGATTTTTGAAAAAATTCTTTGCCATTTACAAAACAATTAATTTTTGAAAAAACTTGAGGATCTTTTAATGCTGCTCTTCCAATCATTAAATCAGAAAATTCTTCAAATTTTAAAAAAGATTCAAAATTATTAGAATTAACGTCTCCATTATAGATCAATGGACAAGAAATATTTTTTTTAATAGATCTGACAGAATCAAAATCAGATTTTGTGGCATAATTTTCACTAGCTAATCTGCCGTGAACAGAAAGAGCATCAACACCAATTTTTTCTAATTCTAAAGACATTTTATTTATTTCATTTTTATCATAACCAAGTCTAGTTTTTACGGTCACTATAAAATTAGTTGTCTCTTTTATTTCTTTAATAACTTCAAATGCTGCTGCTCTATGCTTTAAAAGAAAAGCACCGGATTTAGTGGAAATTACTTTTCTTGATGGGCACCCAAAATTAAAATCAATTATCTTATATTTTTTTTTTGATGCAATAACATCAATTGCAGAAAAAGTATTTAATCTATCCCTAAAATCTCCCACCAATTGAATAGCAGTAGGCGTTTGTGATATTTTTGGTAGTTTTTCTGCATTAATTATTTTATTTATGTGAATCATTTCAGAAAATAAAAAACCACAATGATAATATTCACAAAGATCTCTAAAGCTATTATTTGTATATTCTAACATTGGTGCTAAAACGCCTTTTTTTCTAATGGCAACATTACCAATTTTATAATAGATCATAGTTTTTCTAGTTTAAAAAAATTAAGAACAATTTTATAAATTGTTTTGAATATAATAATATATATTATAAAAAATATATAAATGTGAACTAATTGTGAAATGGGATAAAAATACAATAATATCAATAATACTAGTGGTTCTTTTTTTAGGATCAATAATTGCAGCAGGAGTCGCAGGAATAATGGAGAGTGCTTCTCAAAAAGAGGTCTTACCAGAAGATCAAAATAACACTCAAGAACTTTATACAGCACAAACAGATGCAAAGGTACTAGAGATATTTCCACAAATAACTGTTATTGCAAAACCTCTTGATTTTGATCAAGACAACATAAAAACTAAAATTGATGCAATATCTGGAATTAAAAGCACAACCGTACAATTTAATCAAGCAGATGAGAATGAATTTTATGTTATGATTAGTGCAAATATTGAAGCAGACAAAAAAGAAGAAGTCATGGAAAATATTTCAAAGTTAGAATTTTTAGAATCTATTGAATTATATCAAAGCGCTTTATTAGAGGTGCCATATACAATAACATTTACAAACGATGCAAATAAAGAAATAGAACAAGCATTTGTAAGTGAAAAAATAGAAGGAATAATTAATCAAACAACTCAAAAAGAAGATCAATTATCTATTTTAGTACAAGCAATATTTGTTGGGGATGTTATGACATATGTGCGAGGAATAGAACAACAAAATCTTGCTGAAGGAATTCAGATGATTTTTAGTGAATTAAATTTAAATATTGTAAATTGGCAAAATAAATATTTAGTGTCAGGAACAACAACAATAGACAACAACGTCTCTTCAGAAATAAAAACAGAAATGAATTATGATAATCTAATGATCAACACATATTTTTCTGGTCAATTGATTGTTGATAATAATATTAATTCTAAACTTGATGAAATAATAGACGAGAATGAATCAATTGTTCTTGATTATAATTTAAGTGATAATGTAACAAAAATAAATTTAGATCTAGAAAATTTAGATTTAGAAAAATATAATCAATTAATTTTAGATTTATCAGAAATTGATGAGGATCTAAATATTTTGAAAGAGCCAAGTTTGGAAATTTCAATTTCATTTGATACAAATGACATAAATTTAGAGTTTATGGAAAAATTAGCTGAACTAAATATTCAAAATCCAAAAGTTAAAAAATTAGCAGATGTTGATGTATCTAAAATAATCATAGAAAATAAAGAATATGAATATGATCAAAACATAACCAGCACATGGTTAGATTATCCACAAGACATAAACAAAACAGAAGAATTGTTTACTATTCAAGGATATGTTTCTAGAAACAAAATATTTTATATAAATTTAATAAAAAAAGAATAAAATTATTCTGTTGCTAAAGATATGGCCTTTGCTATATCTCCCTCTGTTTTTTCTAATAATTTTTTTGCGTCTTCTTTTGAAAGTTTAGTTGATTCGCAAACCATTAAAATATCATCTTCTGGGATTTCAAGATTTTTCTCGGTTTTTACATCTCCAGATATTTGGAAACTTTTTTGTCCTTGCATACTTATTTCTGTTACTGATGGGTTTTCTATAATTATTTTCTTATTGTCATTTGTTTCAATAATAACGCGTTTTGCAGAAATTTCATTATTTTCAATACCCATCTGTTTCATCATAGATTGTATTCTTCTTGGGTCTAACCCACCTAAATTTGGCATCATAAAATTACCTCTCTAATTATATATACAAATAATTATTCTAAAAAAAGATTAAAAAGAGATTGTTCTGTTTTTAAACCTTTTTAATATTGTTTTATATTACATAAAGAACTATAAAAAAGATCATTAAAATGAAACAATCAAAAACCATAAATAATTATGATAGTTTTGTTCAAGAATATAACATTGAAAAAAACATTAATGATAAGAAATGCTTAGATGTTTTTTTTAAAAAAAGATTTTTGATTTTAGATAACTCTAGAATTAGATATCCAACAATAAGAGATATTAATCAAAAAATTCAAGAACTAGATGAAAATAAACAAAAACTAACAAAACTAAAAAACTTCTGGAAAAAAGAATTGTTTTTAGCAAAAACATATGATCAAAAAATTAAGTACACTAAATTTATTAAAAAAAAGTTTTGGCAACACAAATTAAAACAAATAACAAATAAAGAATATAGTGATGATGTGAAAAATGCCAGATTAACTGATAACACATTATTAGATCCTAGATACGAAAGACTATTTGATACATTTTTAACCGATTATGATTATAGAAAAAAATTAGTAGACACAGTTAACAAATCTTTAATTTATAAAGAATCAGATATTGGAGACCACAGTAAAAAAAAACAAAAATTAAAAGCCGATAATGCCAAAAATATGTTGGACTCAATATCCGAAAAAATAAATCTGATCAATCTAGAGATTGAAGCCAACAAAATTATTTTAAAATATTTAAAAAAACAGAATTGAATTTATTTGATATTTCTTGTTTTTTCAAAAAGCAAGAGTTTTTTTAAAATATATATTCTTTTTAATTATTTTCTTGTGATATTTATATATAATATATATAATGTGAATAAAAAATGATAGACTATAAATGGACAAAAGAATTAGAAATTGAAATAATAAATGAATTTGTTGAAAAAGAGACATTTAAATTTAAAGAAAATGAAGCACCAATTTTTAGCATAGACACCCCACCACCATATGTAAACAGACCAATACATATTGGACAATCAGCAACTTATGCAATTATGGATATGATTGCAAGATATAAAAGAATGAAGGGATTTAATGTAATATTCCCTCTTGGACTTGATAGAAATGGGTTGCCAATAGAAATGGAAGCAGAAAAAAAATATAACATTTCTATATTAGATACAGATAGGAAAACATACATAGACTATTGTGAAAAATTATTGTCCGAAATGTCAGATCAAACCAGAAAAACATTTAAGATGCTGGGAATTTCTTTTAATGAATGGGATGAATGCGATTGTATTGGTGGATTATATAAAACAGATTCTGAAAAATATCGTGCACTAACTCAAAGAACATTTATAGACCTATATAAAAAAGGATTAATATACCTAGATGAAAAAGTTACCAATTATTGTCCTGGTTGTAAAACAACTATTGCAGATTCAGAAATTGATTATAAAATTACAGAATCTTTGTTTAACACAGTATTATTTACAGTAAAAGAAACTGGTGAAAAAATACCAGTAGCAACAACAAGACCAGAATTAATTTGTAGTCTTGGAATGATTGTTTATAATCCAGAGGATGAAAGATATACTCATTTAGATGGAAAAACAGCAATATCTCCAATATTTAATAAAGAAGTTTTAATAAAGCCACATCCAATTGCAAAACTAGACAAAGGAACTGGGCTTGTTATGATGTGTTCTGCAGGAGATTATTCAGATATTAGATTTTTTATAGAACAAGGAATAAAACCAATAATGTCAATAGACATCTCTGGAAAAATGAACGAAAATGCTGGTTTTTTAGAAGGACTAACAGTTAAAGAAGCCAGAAAAAAAATGATAGAGACTTTAAAAGAAAATAATCTAATAACAGAACAAAAACCAATACAACACAAAGTTCCAATCTGTGAAAGATCTAAAGATGAAATAGAATTTGTTTCTTTAAAAGAATTCTATTTAAAACAATTAGACCAAGTTCCTAAAATAAGAGAACTAGCAGATCAAATTAATTTTTCTTTTCCTGCAACAAAAAAAATCTTTTTAGACTGGTTAGAAGTAATATCTATTGATTGGCCAATATCTAGAAGAAGATTTTATGCTACAGAAATACCTTTGTGGTATTGTAAGAATTGTAATGAAATAATAATTGGAAAAGAAGGCATCTATCAAAAACCATGGTGTGAAAATCCACCAATAGATAAATGTCCAAAATGCGGGGAATCTGAATTTATTGGAGAAACTAGAGTTTTAGATACTTGGTTTGATTCTTCAAACACTCCATTATATTTGCATAAATATGGAACCGATTTTTTTGAAAGACATCCTATCTGCTCATTAAGACCACAAGGAAAAGAAATAGTAAGAACCTGGTTATATTATACTGTTTTAAAAGCATATTTATTGACTGGAAAAAGAATATTCGATGATGTCTATATCCATCAACACATACTTGATGAAAAAGGAAATAAAATGTCCAAATCTATGGGTAACAGCATAGATCCACAAGAAATAATAAAAGAATTTGGTGCAGAAGCTTTTCGTTTATGGACTGCTTATGAAGGAAATCTAGATCAAAAAGATTTTAAATGTTCAAAAGAAAGAATAGGCGCAGAACAGAAAACATTAAACAAATTATGGAACGTAGCAAGGTTTATTGGACAATTTGAACTAAACAAAACCATTACTCCAAAATATAATGAATTAGATCTACTAGTAAGAAAAGAAATAAATGACATAATAGCATACAGCGATCAATCGTACAACAAATATGATTTCCATAATCCATTAGTAAAGATCAAATATTTTTTAACAAATACATTTTCATCACATTATCTTGAATTAGTAAAAAGTAGATGCTACAATCAAGACAACCTTTTTAGTAAAGAAGAACAAATGGGTGCAATTGACACATTATACTATTGTTTAAATAAAATGTTATATTTACTATACCCAATAGCTCCATTCATTACAAAAAGAATACTAAGAGAAATGTATGCGTTAGATCTAGATTTAGAAAAATTTCCTGAAATTGAAAAATATGAAAGCAAATTGTCTTTAGAAGATATTGAAACCATAAATAATGCAATTTGGAAGGAAAAAAAAGAAAAAAAAGTATCTCTTAAAGAAAAAGTTAATATTATAAAGGTAACAACCAAATATAAATATATAGAAACCGATTTGATAAAAACACATAATATAGAAAAAATCGAATATTGCGAAAATGAAACCATAGAGGTAATAATAGATGTTAAGTTATAGAAAAAGACCACTTTCAATAATCGGTATTTTTGTATTTGTATTAATACTTGTATTAATATTATTTCTTTTCTATAATTTATCAGATCAAAGAGCAATAAAAAAAATAGAACAAATTAATGCAGAATTTGGTGTTTCTAATAATAATCTATTGCCTATTGATAGAACCGGATATGTTATTGAACTGAATAAAGTTGAATCTATGTACGCATACCCAATACAAAGATTTGTTTTATTGTATGATGATGCAGAAAAATTAGATAGACTTTATAATCAAATATATTCATTAAATCAACCATGTATTACCGAAAAAGGATTAGACTCTGTTGAAAACTATTTATCTCTTAGAGAAGCATATCAAAATTTGTTTAAACAACAATATGATTCAAAATTAGATAAAATTTATTGGGAAAGATATATGTTAATTTTAGATAATAGTTCTCTAAATTTAATACTTGATAATTTAAAAGAATTACCACGCTGTTAAAACTATTTTTATTAAACAATGAAAATAAATGACTTTAAAAAAAATTAACTCTGGTGCAGAAGCAGAAATATACTCTATTTTAGCTTTTGAAAAAAAACTAATTGTTAAAAAAAGAATTTCAAAAAAATATAGAAATCCAACACTAGATAAAAAAATAATAAAAACAAGAAATAAGCAAGAAGCAAACCTTTTACAAAAAGTAAAGCGTGCAGGAATATTAACACCAACAATTTATTATGTTGGTAAAGACAAAATTATTCAAGAATTTATAGAAGACACAAAAAACTATAAACCAAATCTTAAAAAAATTGGAAAAGAAATTGCTAAACTTCATGAAATTAATGTTGTTCATGGAGATCTTAATCTAATAAATATCATAATAAATAAAAAAAATCAGATCTATTTCATAGATTTTGGATTAGGCGCTATATCAAACAAAATTGAAGATAAAGCAACAGATTTATTAGTATTTAAAAAAACACTTTTATCAAAAAAGGAAACCAAAAACTATTGGCCAGAAATAATTAAAGGATATCAAAACTTTTCAAAAAATAGCCAAATTATTGAAAAGATTGAGATAATTGAAAAAAGAGCAAGATATCTTTAATTTCTAAATAAACACAATTTATAAATAAATCGCACCAAAATAATATATAGTATAGTACTTATTTTATAAGACCAGAAATCCCCAGATTTTGGTTTTATCAGTTTATACGCCTTTCGCAAAAAAAAAGACAAATGTGATAAATAAATGGCAAAATTAGATAATAAAGAAATAAATGATATATCAAAAGAAGAAATATATCAAATAATAGATGACCTTACAAAAAAAGGTAAAAGTACAACAGAAATTGGACTTTATTTAAAAGAAAAACATGCAATAAAAAGTGTTTTACAAAAAACAGGTAAAAAAATTTCTAAAATTCAAAAAGAACAAAACCTTAAAGAAGGAAAATTGCCTGATGAATTATTGTTTTTAATTAAAAAAGCAGTCAAACTAATAAAGCACAATGAAAATAACAAAAAAGATACTAGTGGTAAAAGAGGAAAACAAAAAACAGTATCAAAAATAAATAGATTAAGAAAATATTATATAAAAACAGGAAAAATAGACTCAAATTGGAGATATTCTGATTCAGAGGCAAAACTATTAGTAAAGTAAAGGTGTAAAAAATATGGCAAATAAAAAAGGAAGTACAGATACTTGGAAAAAAAAGAAATGGTTTGAAATTTTTGCAGATAAGACCTTTGATGAAAAACTAATTGGTGAAACTGTCGCAGTTGCTAGCAAAAGCTTAGTAGACAGAAAAATTAAGAAAACCTTAAATGAATTAACTGGAAACATAAGAGATTCATATTATGAAATAACATTTAAGATCACAAAAGTTACAGCAACAAAAGCAGATACAGAACTTTATTGCTTTGAAGCTAAACAAGGTTATCTTAGAAGATTAATTAGAAAACAAAAATCAAAGATTGAACCAGTGTTTTACGCAACAACAAAAGATGGGCACAAATTAAAAGTAAAACTTTTGTTTATAAGTGGAACAAAATATTCAACACCATTAAGAACAGAAGCAAGAAAAACAATAATTAATG
>JAQUVR010000019.1 GCA_028693335.1 Candidatus Iainarchaeum sp.
TGTTGGTGTATCAAACATTTGAAAAGGACCAACATGCTCTAATGCTTTATTTAATTTATCAACATTATCTTTTGCCTTGTCATTATCATTATCAGGTTGAGCCTTAAAATCAATAGCAACCTCTTTATTATCACAACCATTTGTTGCATCAAGGTCTTTGTTTAATGTTGCTTTTAGGTCAGAAATATCTGCACCATTAGTTACAGAAGTATATTCAACCCACATGATATAGCTTTTATTTTCAGAATTATAAATTAATTGACCTCTTTCAAACTGAACAGCAACATTATAACCAACAAAATCAGTATTTCCAGAATACACTAATTTTGTAGATCTGTTTCCTGCTAAAATAATTGCCTTTGCATTTGCTCCATCAGCAATCTTTCTTGGTGTACCTTCTGCAACTATTCTTCCATTATTTGGAGTAAGATCATAAGCTGTTGATGGATGAGCATTGTTAGCCATCTTTACTGGACCTAAATAATCAATTAAGTTAGTTATATTTGCTGGAATTTCAATACCTGTTTGATTCTTATACCCAGTTTTTAAACAATTTAAAAATGCTTGATCCTTTACAATAAAATTACCATGACCATCCATTTCAAATAACTCTGTATTACCATCAGGAACTGGAATATAACTTAGACTGTGTGGAATAACTTTTGCAGGTATTGCAAGATTATCAGCAATTAAACGAACATAATCTTTATTTTGTGAAGAAATAATTGTTTCTGTTATTCCTTTTTCATCAGTTACTATTAACTCTCCAGTTTCTTTATTAATCTCTAAAGTTATATTATTAGTCTCATCTCTTAAAACTTCAACACCTTTATCAGAATAAACACTTGCTCTACATTTTGAACCTGCACCAAGCTCTACAAAAAACAAATTACCTTTTACCTTTGAAAATGTGTTTCCACCAGTAGTTACTTGTGCTTGAGCAATTGGATATTCAACCAATTTTTGATCAGCAAATTTTTTGATTTCATCAGCACCAGCAGAAACTGTTTTTTCAAGTTCTGTACCTGCAGTTAAATTTACTAAACCTTCTTCTAACTTTTCTGTACTTTCTGTAATACTTTCAGCAATCTTATTTTTAGAATCTTCTTTTAATCTTTCATCAGTTGTTTTAGATACAAAAATGTGAGTATAATAACCTTCTTGATCATCAACACATTCACTTAATTGAGGAATAATAAACATAGCTTGAGGAATATTACTTAATAAAGCTGGAGCTAACCATGTACTTGTATAAGAAGAAATTGCAATATATGCAACATGCTCTGCAAGAACAAGACCACCAGCAACTCTATAATCTTTTGGTAAAACTTTACCAATTGGCATTCCTAAAAGATCCAAAGACTCTAATCTATTAGCACAAGTTTCTTCATTATTTCTTGCATGAAGAAGATTAATAGAATTCTCTGTTTTTGTATTTGCTAAGACACCATCATAATCTGTGTGATGTGAAAAACTTATTAATGTTTGACCTTTTTTTTCTATATTTGTTTTAGAAGTATTTTCAATAATGTAATTATTTGTTTTTGCAGTTGATGGAGTATTATAAGTAATATCCAAATCCTTAATTACAGAACTAAAAGCAGAATCTGTTGATAAAAGATTTTCTGTTGATGATTCTGGATTAGTAGTTCCTTCTGTGGTAGGAGTTAATTCTGTTCCTTCTGCAGGAGTATCTGGATTTGTTATTTCTGAGGTGTCTGTATTTTCTGTTGGTAATTGACTCTCTAAATTAGACTCTTGTGTTACTCTTTGATTTTCAACCTCATTAGTTATTTCTTGTTTAATCCCATCAGTCAAAAGATCATGATCACCAAATTTATAAGTACAAGCAGCACCACAACCAGAACTTAGATTATCTGTAATTAAAACAATATCATCAACTTCTGATCTTCTTATTTTACCCTCAGTTAAATTTACGATAAATTTATTTATAGACTGTCCCATTTGATTATCCATGTCACTAGTCAATTCTTTTGGAATATAAGATGCCCAAAATAATGCAGAATTTAGATACTGCATAAATAGATCTCCTTGATCAGAACCTTCATTTGCAAAAAAATCAACATAAGCATCAGAATACAATGGATTAGTTTGGTGCTTTATTTGTAAAGATGTATAAGTTTCAGGAAGTTGTAAAATACTATATTTTGTAAGACCAAGTCTTTCTCCATAAACAGTATTAAAACCAGTCTTTAATTCCCAATAAAATAAATTCCAACCAAGCATAGCTGGACCCTGTGTAAAAAATCTTTGAAATGACTCCCCATTAAATTCTTTCATTTTTTTGTTAATGCCACTAATACCTCTACCACTAACCCATTCTTTATTAGACAATGTTGTCATCATTTCTTGAGCATTAAAAGAAGCATCACTAAATTTTTTAGTTAAAAAACCATCATTTAAAGCATAAGCTGTTTCAATTGGATCAACACCAAAAACATCAGTAGGAAGATTAGATTTAATAGAACTAAAGGTTTCAAAAGTTCCAACACCCAAAGCATCCATTTGATTTTTATTAAATAAATGTGCTGAAATTTCAACAGCATTACCAGTTGATGGATCAATATATCTTATAAATCCATCTGGATTTAACTTAGCAAAAGCATCAGCAGCTGTAGTTCCTCTAACTGTTGCTAAAGAAGTTGGATCTGCAATAACTGATTGAACTTTTAATCTTTGAACAACAGCTGTAGAACCATCAGCAAAAGTTACTGGAACATCTTCAACTAATGCAGATTTTGCGGCTTTTGTTGTATATTTATTTCCACTAACCTGTATTTCAAAAGGATCACCAGCACCTCTTAACCCTTTATTACCAATACTTACAGCATCTCCTGAATTTGTAGAAATTACACTATTTGCATTAATTACTCTTCCTGTTCCAGGATCAATAATATTTCTATTACTTACAACAGATAAAGCATCAAGACCATCATCCCAAACAAAACCATTAAATGTTTGAGTTTTAAATGCCTTTCCTAATTTAACAGCATCAGCAGCAGTAGAAACAACAGCATCATATTCAGCACCAGTTAATGTTGTAGACCACATTCCTGCAGGAACATTACTTGCTTTTAATGTTTGGATTTTTTTCATTCCACTAATATATGCTGGATCAGCAGTTCTTGCTTTTAAAATAGTGTCCGCAATTTTAAATTCTTCAAAATATTGTGTTGCATTATCAGTAAATGCATATTTTTGAACTTTATTAAAACCATCATTATTTACAATACTTTTATGTAAAAATTCACTAGTTTTTTTCTTATCACTAATACCACCCAAAAACTCTTTCATCTCTGCATCAATCTTATTACTTTGAAGATCTCTAAGTCTTATATCTGGTGGATTTCTTCCAACAATACCTGCTGAATTTAAATTAGATATAAAATCATCAACATTATGTGTATACTTTTTTGCAGCAAGAGCCATTCTTGTTTGTTGAACTGGATGCCTCATTAGATTTACTGGATCATCCAACAAATTATCTAAAAAACCACCTTTTTTTATAACTCCTGCATTTCTTAATTTATTTGGGATATAATTATATATATTTAATGCAGTTTTATTTCTAAAAATTTTTGCAGCACTATTTAATAATAAAGGACTAGCTGAACTAAATACCATGTCAACAGTAAAATATTGATTAAACATTTTATCAAATAAAGAATAGGTGTTAATATAACAATCCTCACCCCTACAAGTAGTTTGCATTTGAGCAGCAAAAGAATCTGTTAAAGCACTATTTTTAATTGCCTTATCCATTAACAAATTAAGTTTTTCAATCTCTACACCATTCAGATCATTTTCAGGATTATTTGCAACCTTGTTATAAAAATTTATTTCTTCTAAAGACATATCACTAAAAACACCAAGATCTATATCAGTAGAATAATCTTTATTTAAAACAGCTTCGCCAACCTCTTCCTTTAATTTATTTACTTGTAACCAATCAAGAGCATCTTTTTTTACAATACTAGTCTGTCTCCAGAAACCACTAGCACTATTATTTCTATAAAGACCAAGATCTTTTAAATAACATGCTGGATCTTGAGAAGTATCACATCTACCAAATCTTAAAGTTGACTCAAGGTTTATACCATAATAATGAGGACCAGTACACACCTTTCCAAGAATTGTTGGAACCTCTAATGGATTTATTGTGTGAGCAGGTATTTCTTTTTTTAGAGCAAGATCTCCAGCCTTTGCATCAGGTTCAGTAATTAAAACAGAATTTCTTTCAAGTGTTGGATCTGTTTTTTGAGGTGTTTGATTAGAAGTAACAACTTCAGCAGTAAAACCTTTCAATAAAATAGATCTCCATAATTTTTCAACAGATTCTTCTGGTAATTCAGTTGTTAGACAACCAGTTCCAGAATCAGAGATTATTTTTGTATCTGTTACCTTTGTATCTGGATTTGCAAAATAAATAACATTATTATTTGTATTTGTTGTTGGTAAAGTTATTGCTTGTGCAAACACACTATTTATAAATAATGTTAAAAAAAACATTGTTATTATTTTTTGGCTAGTTTTATTAATATTCATTTTTTTCACAGATCCATATTTTTTATATTAATATTAAATACAATAAAATTGCAATAATTTTTGGAAAAAGCAAATAAACAAAAAACACACATATAAAAGTAATTGTTAAACTTATCCAAAGATCAACAAAATTTAAAGACTGCTTTATTGCTTTTGATAATTTGCCTTTTTTGTTATAATGTCTTTTATTTAGTTTTTCATAAATAAGAGTTGTAATCATTTCAAATATTACAACAATTGCTGTTAGCAATAAATTAACAACTAACAATCTAAAAATACTATATAAAAAAAATAAAATCAGATAATATCCAGAAACTGGCAGACCAGTATTAATTATTAGAAAAACAAAATAAATTATTAAAAATATAAAAAGAACGACATAAGTTAAAAAAAACAAAGAAACAATATAACTTTTTTTTTCTCTTATCTTTGAAAAAGGATTTTTTAACCAATTAACAACAAATACAAAAGGAATAGCAAATATTGCAGAAAAGAAAACAAGTTTAATAAAAAACCACAAATAATTAAATAATTTTAAAAAGATATTAGATAGTTTTGTGCTTAATATTAATTGATCCATAAAAAACCCTCATAAATATAAAATATATTTAAACAAAAGCTTTATATATATAATATTTATTATATCATATAAACAGAAAAGTTAAACTATTTAAAAATATTTAGATTAATAAGATTTATAGAGAAACTAAAAGAAAAAAGATCTATTATGGAAGACTTAAAAAATATTAAAAGAAGAGAAAGAAGATTCTATAGAAAAATAGAAAATGATAAGATAGAGTACGATATAAAATCAAAAGAAAATAATAATATTCCACAAAATAACTTGCCAGGAGCAACTCCTGAAAAAAAAGAAATTATTGAAAATATATTATCAGAAATAAAAAATAGTATTAATCCTGATATTGATGAAATCACAGAAATTATATATGATCAATTAAATATCAATAACCTTCCAATAGATCAAGAAACAGTAAAAGAAGCAATCTATAGAAATAGACATAAAAATCCAGATAAAAAAACAGACGAATCCGAAAAAACAGAACCAGTCTTTTTATCAGAAAGAAAAGAACTAGAAACAGTTATTGATGATATCTTAGATCAATTATCAAAATCAGAAACATTAGAAAATAAATATCAACTAGACAAAAATAAAAAAGAAAACTCCGAAGAAAAAAATAGTAAAAGACCAAGAAGAGAAGAAAAAACAGAAGAGCCAAAAAAACCAGAAGAAAAACCAAAAGACGAAAAAAAACAAAAAACAGAAAAACCAAAACCAAAAAAAGAACCTAAAAAATCTGAAATGGAACTAGATTTTGGAGATGATGTAGATACTGAAGATCTTAATGATTCAGAATCAGATGATGATTTAGGATTAAAATTCTAATTTAGATTTTCTGAAATTAATTCACATCTTAATTTTTCAATATCTGAAGAGTCATTAAGTATAAGATTTGATGAAATATCAACTGTTGCTGGCCAAATTGCAAAAGTTGTATTAACAGCAACATCTGTTAATGTTGTTTCTGGCGTATAATATTGAAAACGCATTGGAATTGATGACGAATATATCTTATTTGCCTTAGATATTATAGATCTCACTATAGTATAATCCTGTGGGTTACAAAGATAATAGCTATAAGGATTATTTGAATCAATTGAATAAATTTTTCTATATTTTGCAAGATTTGGTGTTTGATCAGTAATGTCCTCATAATTTGTAAGTTTTAATAAAAAGAAAATATATTTTTCATCAGCATCATAAATATAAAAAACATAATCATAATTATTTAATGGACGCATAATTGATTTAACCATGTGATATAAATTAAACTTAACAATATCATCATAATCAGGATTACCAGCAGCATCAGCAATTCTCATTTGATTAATATCTGAGTTTTTTCCAATTAATTTGTCTGGATAATAATCATGTTTAACAGCAGTCATCAAATAATCAACTTCTTGACCAGATTGATAATTTAGATCATAATTTAATGGAATAGAGCTATAAAAAATAGTTCTCATAGCAGCATTTGCATACTCCTTAAAATAAAGATCAGAAATACTTTGATCAACTCTATCTCCATAAGAAGAAGAATATCTAAACATTAACACAGCCAATGTTACAATAATCATTAAAAAAAATAATGCATCTGTAACTGCTGCTTGACCTTTTTTTTTTCTAAACATATTTTCTCATTTTTAAAAAATTATCTCCAAACAACAACATATAATCTTGCTGGTTTGATATATAGATCTTTTTGAGTAGTTGTTGGATAATGATAAATAATAATTTCACTGTTTGCTCTTGTAATAAAATCTGTAATATTAGAAGTATTACATGCATATAATTCATTAGAATCATCAATTTCTTCCTTTAAAATTTCAGATTCAAGATTTTCTTTATCCAACACAACATAATTACTAGAATTAAGATCTAGATCAACCAAAAAAGCATTCCAATTATGTTTTGTTTGAACCTTACTACAGGTTTTTTTAAAAGAATCTAAATTAAGAATAACTGGTTCCTCTTTCATAATTGCAGAAATATTTATAACTTCTGTTTTTAGGGAATAAAGATCTGTGTTATTTTTATAAACATTATAAGTATTTAAAAAAACACTAAAAAAAATCATTAAACCCAAAAATATAGGAATTAAACTTGGTAGATCATCACCAATTGCACCAATAAAACCATATCTTGTCATAAATAATCATATTTTAACTTGTTGGAGCCTCTGAAGATATATTTATTGTTAGATTAGTTACTGTATTTAAACAATCAATACCTTCATCATTAAGCAACATATCCCGCACCTCATTTCCTTGATTACAGGTGTAGATTCCATTTTTATATGCACATGGAAAAAAATAAATATTTGGTTTTCCATCTTTAATTTTTTTTACAAAAAATATTTTATTATCAATAGAGTTTGATTTAAGAGGATCATAATGAACAAATGTTTCATCAGTAACTTTACAAATACTTTGATTACTTTGACAATCAGAACTGTAAAAATTAACTGGGCCATTAAAATCAATATCATAAGCAGCATAAATTGTGTTGTTGTTTTTTCTTCTATCCATAATTGCTAAAACAATTCTATTTGTGTCACTTGTAATCTCATAATAAGAAAGATCAATTTTATATTTTATACTAAACATATCAGAACCACCAGAATTGGTGTAAATCTTATCAGGCAAATTTAATTGCTTTACTGTACAATAACTATTACTCTCAATACCAGTTTTAATCTCAGTACCAAGTTTATAAACCAGTTCAAAACTTTGTCTAGTTTTCATATTTGAATTAACAGTTGCCATAAAAAAAATAACTATAGATGCAATAGCAGTAACAAAAATTAAAAGATTCATTTTTGATAAACTAAATTCAATCATACCTTTATGCTCTTTTCTTTCTAATTAAACAAACCTTTTGTGTACCATGTCCTGTTTGTGCACCAGATTTAAAGGCTCTATAATTACCTGGTCTTATAGTTGTAATAGTTGTGCCTATATTTCCAGAAACAATTGGGTTGATAACTTCCCATTCTAATTCTTCCTCTGTATCAACACATTCAGATTGAGAACCAAAATCAATACTTGTTGGAAGATCCATACATATTGGATCTATTGGTTGAAGCCTTATAGATTTTTGTGTATCTTCATACACATATTCCAACAACAAACAAGTATTACCACCCCCACAATAAGCAGTACATCTAGATGGATCATTATATGTGTTTAATTGAACTGATTCATAAATTTCATTAAAACAAGCCTTTGTTTGAAAATTAATATTTCTTATTACTAGATCAGAACCCAGAACAACCTCTCTTAATGCCTCTTTAAAATTACTAAGATCAGATCTTTTATTACCAATACAAACATTTTGAGAAAGATTCTTAAGAGCAAAAGAACCAGCAACAATAACAAAACCCATTAATACAACTGCAACAAGTACTTCAAAAGGAGCACTTACTTGTCCTTTTTTTTTATTAAAAATATTTTTAGTCATGTTCTACCAATAAAATAGATAAGAAAAAGAATTTAAAAAAGATCTGTTTTAGAAAAATCTAAGAAGTTTGTGCAGCAACCTGAGTTGCAGGTAAATTTGCAAGACTTGTTTGAGTTTTTACAGATCTGCTAAACATTGGTTTAATTACTGCAATTAAGACAATTGCAACAATTGCAACAATAACAAGCATATAGAGAGTAGAAGCAGAATCTGTTTGTGCCTTTTGATCTTTTAATATTTTTTGTATAATATTCATACTTCTCTAACTCCTTTTATATATTAAACTTATGCTCTTTTTGGAAAGACTATACAAACTTTTTCACTTGAAAAATCTGTAAAACGACTTTCACAAAGTGATGCCCCATCTGGAACTTCACCAGTAAATTGACCTAAAGATGCTTGCATTTCATCCTTATAATCACATAAAACACCAATTTGATATGAAAGTGTTGAACTACTATTGTAAGTTATACTTGCACCACTCTCACCAGAAAAATTACTTCCAGGACTAACAATACAAACTTGTTGTCTACTTAAACCTGTTCCTTCAGCAAGAGCAGGAGCAGAAATCGAATCTCCGTTCTTAAATTTAACAGACTCTGTATATCTTAAAGATCCAACAGAATTTATTTGAGATCTAATTAATGTTTGAGCACTCTCTTCTGGGTTTCCACCAATATTTACATTCTTCATAATTATTGGAAGTAAAACACCTAGTAAAGCCAAAGCAACAACAGCAGCAATCAATAACTGAAATGTAGAAAACGCTTGTCCTTTTTTATTTAATTTTAATTTTTTCATAAAATTTTCAAAATCTATCATAATGTCACCCTTCTTATTTTTAAATAAATAATATTTAACAAAATAGATTAACAAAATATATATAAAACTTGTTTTTTTAAATAATTAAAAAAAAATTAGATAATTCCATAAATTAAATTAAAAACATAAACAATTAATGTAGGAATTAATAACATAATTAAATAATCCCACAACAATAATTTATGATCAGCCTTATAATATTCCCAAAGATATTCTGTTTTAGTCTTTTTCTTAACCTTTAAAAAATACCACATAGTTCCAAAAATCAAACAAGTCATTACCCAAATAATAGTAATTGCAAGAGATGATTCTAAAGACAATAACCATTTAGAAAAAAACAACCAACCTAATAATAAAAAAACAATTGTTATTATTGAAGAAAAGATCATCTTAAAACCAAGCTTTGCAGTTTCAGTTTTAAAAATTCTTATTATTTTACTAAAGATCCAACTAATAATAAACAAAAGAGTCATTAAAATAATTATTGCAAAAATTGTAACTAGTATAACTGTACCAATAAGATACCCAATACCCAAAATTAAAATAGCCAAAAAAATATAAAAAATTTTTGATAATATATTTTTATTTTTCATAAAATCACCATACATTTAATTATTATAAATATCATTAACAGGTTTTTTATTAAAGAAAAAAACACAAAAAGTTGGACAAATGTCAAAAGGATTATTATCATTTCTGGTTAGATCTGTATTAACTTCTGGATAAGAGGAATTAACCACATTTAGTCCATTATGCGCTGTTTGATTACAATAAACATAAACATCCATTTTTCTATAACTTCCTTTAATTGTAATAAATTCTCCATTATCGCTTTTTACGATCCCCGGTCCAGCAACAAAAGAAACGCAATCTTTGTTTAGACCACTTAGATTTTGAACAGTTCTTCTATCTAATTGTCCCCTAA